>DATFGS010000181.1:0-2940 GCA_035249225.1 Candidatus Methylomirabilota bacterium
GCGGCCATCGCGCCGCCGGACCAGGCCCAGAGCCACTCCGTCTACAGCTGGCGGGACTACGGCAACCGGGTGGGCATCTGGCGCCTCTTCGAGCTGCTCGACGAGCTCGGGCTGCCCGCGGAGGCCCAGATCAACGCCGCGGTGTACGACGTCGCGCCGGACATCCCCGCCCGCCTGCGCGCCCGCGGCGACGAGATCCTGGGCCACGGGCTGACCAACTCGGACGAGCAGGGGCATCTGCCGGAGGACCAGGAGCGGGCGCTGATCGAGCAGGCCACCGCCACGATCGCCCGCCACGAGGGCGCGCGCCCGGTCGGCTGGATGAGCCCGTGGCTCTCCAACAGCCCGGTCACCATGGACCTGCTGCAGGAGGCGGGCTACCGCTACGTGATGGACTGGACGATGGACGACCAGCCGATCTGGCTCCGCACGCGCAAGGGCCGGATCCTCGCGGTGCCGTACCCGATCGAGGTCAACGACACGCGCGGCATCGTCTGGTACCGCTACACCGCCGACGAGTTCGCGGACATGATCGTCGACCAGTTCGACGAGATGCTGGCGCAGTCGGCGGGCCAGCCGCTGGTGTGCCCGATCTCGCTGCACCCCTTCGTGATCGGCCGGCCGTACCGCATCCGGCGGCTGCGCCGCGCGCTGCAGCACATCCTGGGCCACCGTGACCGCGTCTGGCTGACGCGCCCGCGCGACATCTGCGCCCACGTCGAGTCGCTCCCGGGCGGCGTCGTGCCGGGGTAGCGCCGCCGCGATGGACCGCGGACGTCTCACGGGGCGCGGGATCTGGGTGGCGCACGGCGGCAGTGGGGATCGCCTGCTGGTTCTCCTGCACGGGATGGGCGCCAACGCGTCGGTCTGGGAGCGGCTGCTGCCGCTGATCGAGCGCTCCTGGCGCGGCCGGTGGCTGGCGCCGGACCTGCGCGGCCACGGCCGCTCGGTGCGGGACGGCCCGTATGGATTCGGCGCGCACGCCGCCGACGTGGCCGGGCTCATCGAGGCGGAGTCGCCGGGTCCCGTCACGCTGGTCGGACACTCCTTCGGCGGGGCGGTGGCGGCCCTGCTGGCCAGCGGCTGGTTCGGACCGCGCGTGCGCGACGTCGCCGCGTTCGGCGTCAAGATCGAGTGGACGGTGGACGAGACGGAGAAGGCCCGAGAGCTCGCCCGCCGTCCCGCGCCCGTCTTCGCGACCCGCGAGGAGGCGACCGCGCGCTACCTCCGGATCTCTGGGCTCGCGGGCCTGGCGGAGGCCTCCTCGGCCACCGCGGCCGCCGGCGTGACGGGCGCGGACGGTCGCTTCCAGGTCGCCGTGGATCCACGCGCCTACGGCGCGGTGGGCCCGTCGGTCGAAGGCCTGCTGCGGCTCGCGGAGGCACCCCTGCGCCTGGCCGCGGGCGACCGGGACCCCATGGTGACCCTCGAGCAGATGCGCCGGATCGATCCCGGCGCGCGCGTCTTCGAGGACGTCGGCCACAACGCCCACTGGGAAGCGCCGGAGCGGGTCTGGGACTTCATCGCGGGAGGGACACCATGATCGATGCGCAGTCGACCGCGCGGGCCTTCGACCTGAAGCGGCTCGACGCCGCGTTCCTCGACGATCCGTTTCCAGTCTACCGGGCGCTGCGCGAGCACGACGCCGTGCACCGGATGCCCGACGGCTCGTACTTCCTGAGCCGCTACGACGATTGCGCCGCGGTCTACCGCGATCCGGCGACGTGGAGCTCGGACAAGACGGTGGACTTCCGGCCCAACCTGGGCGACGGCCCCCTCTACGAGCACCACACCACGAGCCTCGTCTTCAACGATCCCCCGGCGCACAGCCGGGTCCGGAAGCTCCTGGCGCCCGCGTTCACGCCGCGGGCGCTCATGGCGCTCCAGCCCCGCATCGAGGACCTCGTCGATCGGCTGCTCGACCGCGCCGCCGATCGCGGGGGCATGGACCTGATCGCGGACTTCGCGGCGGCGGTCCCGATCCAGCTCGTCGGCGACATGCTCGGGGTGCCCGAGGCGGAGCGGGGTCCGCTGCGCGGCTGGTCGCTGGCCATCCTGGGCGCGCTCGAGCCGGTGCTGACCGCGGAGCAGCTCGAGCGCGGCGACCGGGCGGTGGAGGAGTTCAAGGGGTATCTCCGCGACCTCATCGACCGGCGCGGGCGGGAGACGAGTCGCGACGAGGGCGAGATCCTCTCCAAGCTCACGGCGGAGAGCGTGCTCGGGTCGGGCGGTCATTCCGAGGAGCGGCGGGCCGAGGAGCGGCGGGCCGAGGACCGGCTGGGCGAGCTCGAGCTGCTGCACAACTGCATCTTCATCCTCAACGCCGGGCACGAGACCACGACCAACCTGATCGGCAACGGAGTCGATCTCCTGCTCCGCCACCCGGACGCGCTGCGCGAGCTGCGGGCGGATCCGGGGCTGATCGCGGGGGCGGTGGAGGAGTTCCTCCGGCTCGAGAGCTCGAACCAGATCGGCAACCGCCGGGCCGCGCGGGAGACCGAGCTGGGCGGCGTCCCGATGCCCGCCGGCACCTACGTGCACATCGGGATCGGGGCCGCCAACCGCGACCCGGCTCAGTTCCCGGAGCCGGACCGGCTCGATCTCCGCCGGCATCCCAACCGGCACCTGGCGTTCGGCAGCGGCATCCACGCCTGCGCGGGCATGTGGCTGGCCCGCATGGAGGGCCAGGTGGCGATCGGCCGCCTCGTGCGGCGCTTCGCGACGATCGAGCGGGCGGGCGCCCTCGTGCGCGGCGGCCGCGCCCGCTTTCGCGGGTTCCTCAGCTACCCGGTCCACGTGCGCCCATGAAGCCCCGGACCATCTCGCGCCGCGCCCTGCTCGGCACCGGCGCCGCCGCCGCGC
The DNA here is from genome assembly GCA_035249225.1 of Candidatus Methylomirabilota bacterium. GTDB lineage: Bacteria > Methylomirabilota > Methylomirabilia > Rokubacteriales > CSP1-6 > CAMLFJ01. The sequence continues at coordinate 2,863 of DATFGS010000181.1, forward strand.
TCGCGCGGGCGCTGCCCGCGAGCGCCCAGGGCCCCGCGAAGCCGCTCGTCCTCGACGACGCCAGCCGCCTCGACGCGA
>DATFGS010000182.1:0-1111 GCA_035249225.1 Candidatus Methylomirabilota bacterium
GCGCCTCGTGCTAGAGTTCCGGCGTGCGCTCGACCCGCCGCCGCGCCGGCAACAGCTCGTACCGGTCTGCCCTGTGGCTCCTCATCGCGACGCTCCTCTTCGTCGGCGCGGGCTGCGCGACGACCGGTCCGTCGACCGCGCCCTTCACGCCCCTGCCCGACGTGGCGGCGACGCCGAGCCTGGTCGAGGCCAAGCGGGAGGTCGGCGCCTACGTCGACTCGGGCCGCTACGAGGCGGACATCGCGGCGGTCGTCGGCCAGGCTCGCGCGTTCCTCGAGTCGCGTGTCCCGCGTGGGGGCAAGCTCGCGATCGTGCTCGACATCGACGAGACCGCGCTGTCGAACCTGCCGAGCTTCCGCGCCAACGACTGGGGCTTCGTCATCCCGGGCCCGTGTGATTTGCCCCGCGGGCCGTGCGGCCTCCTGGCCTGGATCGGCATGGCGCGGGCGGAGCCGATCAGGCCGGTGCTGGGCCTCGCCCGGCTGGCTCGAGAGCGGGGCATCGCGGTCTTCCTCCTCACCGGGCGCCCGGAGCGCCTGCGCGCGGCAACCGAGCGCAACCTCCAGGCGGCCGGCTACGAGTGGACGGGCGTGCTCCTGAAGCCCGACGCGCCGAGCACGCAGTCGGCCGTCGAGTTCAAGGCGCCCGAGCGCAAGAAGCTCATGGACCAGGGCTACACGATCATCGTCAACATGGGCGACCAGATGAGCGATCTGGAGGGCGGATTCGCGGAGCGGACCTACAAGCTGCCGAACCCGTTCTACTTCGTGCCCTGAGGGGCCCTCCTTCAGGGCAGCCGCTTGGCCACCGTCGTCCTCGTCGAGCCGTCGCTGCGCTCCAGGACGATCGCGCGCCGCCCGTCGCCCTCGTAGACCCACCCCTGGCCGGTGGCGACCCGTCCCTGGCCCAGCATCTCGTTGTACTGATACGTGAGGGAGCCATCCGAGACCAGCGCCATCTGCCCGGTCGTCCGGAAGCCCTTGGGGTCGCCGACGGAGAGCTCGAACGATCCGTTGGGCGCCAGCACGAGCCGGACCGAGCGGTTGAGCTCGCTCGCTTCGTTCATGGTTCCGGTGTACGTCCCGGCCAGGCTCTGGAAGTCGCTCACCGC
>DATFGS010000183.1:0-7650 GCA_035249225.1 Candidatus Methylomirabilota bacterium
GGCGCGCGGCACGAGCCGCGGCCGCGTGACGGTCAGGGCGAGCGCGCGCATGGGGCGCAGCTTGCCCGCCGGCGTCATGAGGTCGATCAGCTCGAGCGGCAGGCTCTCGCTCGCCGCGTCCGACACCCCGCGCACCACGAGCGTCGGGCAGCCCGCGGCCCCCGCGTGCGCCAGGATCACGGAGGACTCCATGTCCACCGCCAGCGCGCCGCTGCTCGCGAAGAGCGCCGCCTTGGCCTCGACGGTCGCCACCAGCTCGGACGAGGTCACCAGCGTGCCGCCGCGCGCGGAGCCGGCCAGCTCGGTGGCCTGCCGGTGCCGGGTGGGCGTCACGTTGAGGCGCTCGCCGCTCGGGCCGAGCACGCTCTCGGGCAGGACCAGATCGCCGGCGCCCAGGTCGAGGGCGAGGGCGCCGCAGACCCCGGCCGAGACCACGAGCGGATAGTTGAAGCCGGCCAGGAGCCGCGGCCAGCGGGAGGCGAGGAGACCGGCCCGCAGGCCGACCGGAGCCACCCGCAGCAGGCCGCGCCCGTAGGCGGGGAACGGCAGAACCGTGATGGGCGGGAGCTCGAGACGGCGGGCCAGAGCCCGCGCCTCGAGCTCAACCGCGGTGAGGATCAGGATCCCGGACACTCCCGGTGGCCGTGGCCTTCTCGGCCTTCTCCCGCTCCTTGCGCTCGAGCCATGCCCGCCAGCTGTTCCCGGCCGCGGTGTCCTTGCCGGAGAACTTGATGTTGGCGACCTCCGAGTAGCGGAGCGTGAAGGGGCCCTCGCCGCTCTCGTCGAAATACTCGAGGAAGGGCTCCGGCCCGTAGGTGTTGCGGTTGAAGATGTAGCCCACCACCTCGGCGCCGTCGGTCTTGACGATGGTGGTGTTGCCCCGGTAGTCGAAGGCGAACTCCACCACTTCCGCCAGCGTGAGGTACTGCCCGACCTCGGGAACCCAGCCCTCGAGGGTCATCTGGCTACAGCTTGCCGGTCAGCGTGACCGCGACCGTCTCCGCGAAGCCCTTCATCGAGCTGAACGTGTAGTCCACCGCGGTGGCCTCGTAGCCACAGTGCACCATGCAATCCCGGCACTTCTCGTTGCCGCTCTTCTTGCCGTAGTTCTCCCAGGGGGTGGTGTCCATCAGCTCCCGGAAGGTCCTGGTGTAGCCCTCCTGCAGCAGGTAGCAGGGGCGCTGCCAGCCGAACATGTTGTAGGTCGGGTTGCCCCAGGGGGTGCACTCGAAGTCGTGCTTGCCCATCAGGAAGCGGAGGAAGAGCGGCGACTGGTTGAACCGCCACCGCTTCTTCGGCTTGGAGAGCATCCGGGTGAAGAGCTCGTGGGTGCGCGACTGCAGCAGGAAGTGCTCCTGGTCGGGCGCCTTCGAGTAGCTGTAGCCCGGGGAGATCATCATCCCCTCCACACCCAGGGTCATCATCTCGTCGAAGAACTCGCGCATCCGGAGCGGCGAGGCCCCGTCGAAGAGCGTGCTGTTGGTGGTCACCCGGAAGCCCCGCGCCACCGCCTCGCGGATCGCGGGCACCGCCTGGTCGTAGACGCCGTCGCGGCACACCGCCTCGTCGTGCTCCTCCCGGAGCCCGTCCATGTGGACGCTGAACGAGAGGTACTTCGACGGGGTGAACAGGTCGAGCTTCTCCTTCAGCAGGATGGCGTTCGTGCAGAGATACACGTACTTTTTCCGCTTCACCAGCTCCGCCACCAGGCGGTCGATGTCGGGGTACATGAGCGGCTCGCCGCCGGGGATGCTGACCATCGGAGCGCCGCACTCCTCCACCGCGGCCAGGCACTTGTCCACGCTCAGGTGCTTCTTGAGGATCTGGGCCGGATACTGAATCTTGCCGCACCCGGCGCAGGCCAGGTTGCAGCGGAAGAGCGGCTCGAGCATCAGAACGAGCGGATAGCGCTTGCGCCCCGCCAGCTTCTGGCGCAGCACGTAGGTCGCCACCGTCCACATCTGAGACATCGGAACGCCCATGGCGTGCGGACCCTTTCGTCGTTCAGGGGGTTGCGGACAGCCGCTCGGCCGACCACCGGCCGAGCGGTACGCGACTGACATTGTACAGTAGCAGAAAGACCGCCAAGTGGACCACTATTCCCGCGGCGGCAATGAGGATTTCGCCGATCCACAGGGTCACGGTCAGGTTGACGGCCAGGACCAGGTAGTAGAGCGTGATCCCCAGGCGTGGCCGGCCGGGCCGCGTGTCGCCCGTCACCCACACGTAGCCGCCGATGGTGGCCCAGCCGACCAGGAGCCAGCCCGCGAAGTTGGACAGCGGCACCCCGAAGTAGACCCCCCCCTGCGGATAGGTGAACAGGTGGCCCAGGAACCACCGCCCGCCCCGGACCGCCAGCGGATCGATCACGACGTCCAGCAAGGTCATGAGCGCGGCCGACCCCGCGACCAGGCGGAGGCGGCCCGCGCGGCCCTCGGTCCGCCCCCGGCCCAGCGCCCGGCGGGCGAGGCAGAAGGACGCGTAGGCCAGGAACGGGAACGAGAGCGGGGAGAAGAACGGGACGTTGGAAAGGAACAGCTCCGCGCCCGAGGTCTGGCCGGTGTAGTGGTAGAGCCCGAAGGGCAGCCCGGCGCGCGTGGACCAGAGCTCGGCCCCCAGTGCCACGAGGAACCCCCAGAGCAGGAACCCGAGCGTGCGGGCCCGCCCGAGGTCGCGCGCGCCCGCCACCAGGAAGAAGGCGAGGAAGCCGACCACGTACGGCCGGAGCACGAAGGTGCCGGCCAGCAGGGCTCCCGCCGACCAGAGCGCATCCGTCACGTTCGCCACGCGCTCACCATACGGAACTGGCCGGTTTTTTTCAAGAACGGCGCCGGGTTGCCGGAGCTCTGTGCTAGTATCGGGCGATGTTTTCGTCCTCGACGCCCGAACTGTGGCCGGCGCCGCTTCGCCCGATCGCGGCGCTCGGGGGCCGGACTCTCGAGGTGGTCTCGGCGCTGGGGCGTTTCGGCCGGTTCTTCGCCCAGGCGGTCGGCTACATCGTGATCCCGCCGTTCAAGGTCGGCCGGCTGATCGACCGCATCAACTTCATCGGCTTCCGGTCGCTGATCATCGTCCTCCTGACCGGGGCGTTCACCGGCATGGTCCTGGGCCTGCAGATCTTCCTGACCCTGTCGCGATTCGGCTCGGAGGCCTACCTGGGCCCCGCGGTGGCGCTCTCCCTGATCCGCGAGCTCGGCCCAGTGCTCTGCGCGGTGTTCGTCACCGGCCTCGCCGGATCGGCGCTGACCGCCGAGATCGGCATCATGAAGATCACCGAGCAGATCGACGCGCTCCAGGTCATGGCGCTCAACCCCATGCGCTACCTGGTCTCGCCGGCGCTCGTGGCGGGCGTGATCACCTTCCCGCTCCTGACCGCGATCTTCGACGTGGTCGGCATCCTGGGCGGCTACCTGGTCGGCGTCGAGCTCCTCGGGCTGTCGCCCGGCACCTACTTCGGCGAGATGAAGACCTTCGTCAACATGTCCGATCTCATGACCGGGTACTGGAAGGCGATCTCGTTCGGGATCATCGTGCCCTGGGTGTGCACGTACAAGGGCTTCAACTGCGGGCACGGCGCCGAGGGCGTCGCGCGCGCGACCACCCAGGCGGTCGTCCTGACGTCCATCCTCATCCTGGTCTGGGATTACTTCCTGGGCTCCGTGCTGCCGTGATCCGGGTCCAGGGCCTCCACAAGCGCTTCGGCAGCCAGGCGGTCCTGCGCGGCCTTGATCTCGACATCGCCACCGGCGAGATCATGGTGGTCATCGGGCGGAGCGGCGGCGGCAAGTCGGTGCTGCTCAAGCACCTGATCGGGCTGCTCCGGCCCGACTCGGGAACCGTCGCGGTGGACGGCGTCGACATCACGCGCCTCCGGGGCGGCGAGCTCGACCGGGTGCGCGAACGCTACGGAGTGGTCTTCCAGGGCGGCGCCCTCTTCGACTCGATGTCGGTGGCGGACAACGTGGCCTTCCCTCTCCGGGAGAAGTCCCGGCTGGCACACGCGGAGATCCGCGGCCGGGTGGAGGAGAAGCTCGAGCAGGTCGGGCTCGGCGGCATGGGGCACAAGAATCCCGCCGAGATCTCGGGCGGCATGCGCAAGCGCGTGGCGATCGCGCGGGCCCTCGTCACCGAGCCCGAGATCGTCTTCTTCGACGAGCCGACCACCGGCCTCGATCCGATCCTGGTCAACACCATCCACCACCTCATCGTCGAGCTGCACCGCAAGTTCCGCTTCACCGCGGTCATGGTCAGCCACGAGATCCCGGAGATCTTCGAGATCGCGGACCGGGTCGCGATGCTCCACGAAGGCGTGATCGTCGAGGTCGGGGCGCCGGACGCGGTGCGCGCGTCCGCGAACCCCATCGTCCAGCAATTCATCCGCGGGGACGTCGAGACGGTGCCCCCGGGGCAACGGCGCTAGCCGGGAGAACCGCATGAAGCGTTCCACACTGGATCTGAGCGTCGGCATCTTCGTGCTCATCGGGCTCCTCGCGCTCGGCTGGCTGTCGGTCAAGCTCGGGCGCGTCGACCTCCTGGGCAATCGGGGCTACGTGATCAGCGCCGATTTCCCCTCGGTGGGCGGCCTCAAGGCGGGATCCTCGATCGAGATCGCGGGCGTCGAGGTCGGGCGGGTGGACAAGATCCTGCTCCAGGACTACCAGGCGCGGGTGGTCATGGTCATCCAGCCCGGCATCAAGCTCCAGGACGACTCGATCGCGTCCATCAAGACCAAGGGCCTGATCGGCGAGCGGTACGTGCGCATCAGCCCGGGCGGCTCGGACAAGATCATCGGCCCCAACGGGCGGATCCGCGAGGTCGAGCCGCCGGTGGACATCGAGGAGCTCCTGTCCAAGTACATCTTCGGCAAGGTCTAGACTCATTCTCCAAGGGAGGCATTCGATGAACTGGGTTCGCATGGGGGCAATGGTGCTGGCGGGCGCGCTGGTGGTCGGGGTGGGCTCGGCGCCCGCGGCGGCGGGGGTGCCCACCGACCAGCTCAAGGGCGCGGTGGAGCGGGTCCTCAAGACCCTGGACGACCCGACGCTGAAGGGCGAGGCGCGGCTCGGCGAGCGCCGGGCGGCCGTCCGCAAGATCGCCAACGAGATCTTCGATTTCAGCGAGATCGCCAAGCGATCGATGGCCCGGCACTGGCAGCCGCTCTCCGAGCCGCAGCGGACCGAGTTCGTGGGCCTGTTCGCCGATCTCCTCGAGCGCTCCTACATCTCCAAGATCGAGACGTACGGCGGCGAGAAGATCCAGTACACCGCGGAGCGCGCGGAAGGCGAGTTCGCCACCGTGTCCACCCGGATCATCACCAAGAACGGCACCGAGGTCCCGGTGGACTACCGCATGATCAAGCGGGCCGATCGCTGGCTCGTCTACGACGTCAGCATCGAGGGCGTCAGCCTCGTGTCGAACTACCGGACCCAGTTCAACAAGATCATCCAGACCACGTCCTACAACGAGCTGGTCTCCAAGCTCCGGAACAAGCAGGACGAGCTGCTCGCCGAGGATAAGAAGAAGAAACCGTGACCGGCGCCGCGCTCGCGGCGCTCCTGGAAGCCCAGGGCTACGACTTCTTCACCGGCGTGCCCTGCTCGATGATCTCGAGCCTCATCGCCACCCTGGAGACGCACCCGCGCCTGCCCTACGTCCCGGCGGTACGCGAGGACGTCGCGGTGGGCCTGGCCGCGGGAGCCTGGCTGGCCGGGCGGCGGCCGATGGTGCTCATGCAGAACTCGGGCCTCGGCACGAGCCTCAACGCGCTGGTCTCGCTGTCGCTCATGTACCGCCTCCCCGCGCTGTTGCTGGTGACCTGGCGCGGCCACGCGGGCAAGGACGCTCCCGAGCACCTGCTGATGGGCGAGATCTCCCCGGCCCTGCTCGAGATGATCCGCATCCCGCACCGCGTGCTCTCCGCGAAGACTCTCGCCGACGACGTGGCGTGGGGTCGCGCCGAGTCGGAGCGGCTGAGTCAGCCGGTCGCGCTGCTGCTGCCGCCCGGGATCATCGAGCTCGCCGGGCGAGGTGAAGCCGAAGGCGAGCCGAGCGAATTCAACGATAGAACGCGTCTGTCAGAACTGCCGAGCAACGTATGGACGCCGATCCCGGCGCCCCGCATCTCCCGCTTCGAGGCGCTGCGCGCCGCGGTGTCGGCCCTGGCCGACGAGCCGGCCGTGCACGCCAACGGCTACGTCTGCCGCGAGTCGTTCGCGGTCAAGGACCGCGTCGAGAACTTCTACATGATCGGCTCGATGGGCATGGCCTCCGCGATCGGCCTGGGGGTGGCGCTCTCGGCGCCGGCGCGCCCCACCGTGATCTGGGACGGCGACGGCAACCTGCTCATGAGCCTGGGCATCCTGCCGATGATCGGCGGCGGCCCGGTGATGGGGCGCGGCCGGCCCGCCAACCTCGCGCACGTGGTCTTCGACAACGCGCTCTACGGCTCCACCGGCAACCAGGCCTCGCCGTCGCGCGCGGTCGGGCTCCACCACATCGCGCGCGCCGCCGGCTACGGGCGTGCCGTCGCGGTAGCGGGCGCCGACGAGCTGCACGCCGCGGTCGCGGCTGCGGTGGCAGGCGGCGGGCCGAGCTTCATCCTGGCGCGTGTGACCGGCGAGGAGCAGCCCGCGCCACGCATCCCCTACTCGCCGGAGGAGATCCGCGACCGGTTCCGCTCCTGCTTCGGCCCCGCCGCGTCCAGCAAGGCGGCGCGGTGAAGGCGATCGTCCTGGCCGCCGGGGTCGCGCGACGGCTCGCGCCGCTCACCGACACCACCCACAAGGCCCTGCTGCGGGTGGGCGGCCGCTCCCTGCTCGATCGCATGCTGGAGAGCCTCGCGGCCTGCGGCGTCGAGGAGTCGGTGCTCGTGGTCGGCCACTGCCAGGACCAGGTGCGCCGCGCCGCCGGATCGTCGCGCGGGGCCATGCGGATCAGCTACGTCGAGAATCCCGCGTACCAGAAGGGCTCGATCCTGTCCCTGTGGCACGCGCGCGCGACCATGCTGGGCGGACCCACCCTGATCATGGACGCGGACGTGCTCTTCCCCGAGCGCTTCCTCACCCGCCTCATCGCGGCGCCCGCGCCGAGCGCGCTCCTGCTCGACCGCGGCTTCCAGGACACCGGCGAGGAGGTCAAGCTCTACGCGGTGGGCGATCGGATCATCGCGCTCGGCAAGAAGTTCGTGCCGGAGGCCTGGGACGTGATCGGCGAGGGCATCGGGTTCTTCAAGTGCGGCGCGGCCCACGCGCCGGAGTACATCCGCCTCCTGGAGGAATCGATCCTGGAGACCGGCGGGGCCAACGAGTACGAGGACGCGCTGCACCGGCTCCTCGCGCGGGTACCGGTGGGCTGGGTCGACGTCACCGGGCTGCCGTGGACCGAGGTGGACTTCGCGGAGGACCTGCGGCGGGCCGAGACGCAGATCCTCCCGAAGATCGAGAGTCTCGGGCGCTGATGTGGTCCGCGCCCTCCTCTACCTTCCGGACGACGCGGCGCGGCCACTAGCCGCCGCCGCCGTCTCCGGGCGCACCCTCACCGTTCGCGCCATGGTGGCGGCGCTCCGCGCCGGCGCCTCCCTCATCGCGGTGCCCGCCACGCTGCGCGACCCGGCAGTCGAGCGGGCGCTGGCCCGGATGCCCGCGCTGGCCG
>DATFGS010000184.1:0-4097 GCA_035249225.1 Candidatus Methylomirabilota bacterium
GTGCATGGCGCTCTCCTTCCGGCCCCGGGCGATGGACACACCGGCGCGCAGTCCGGTACTCTACCACTCGCGATGAGACTCGGCTCCGGCCTGGCCCTGGCGCTGCTCCTCTCCGCGTGGCCGGTCGCCGCCCGCGCGCAGCTGCCGCCCCCCGCGCCGCCCACGCCGGACCAGGCCGCGCTGCGGGAGATCTACAAGGAGCTGGTGGAGATCAACACCAGCGACTCGGTGGGCGACAACACGGCGGCCGCGCGCGCGATGGCGGCGCGCCTCAAGGCGGGCGGCTTCGCCGACGCCGACCTGCAGATCATCGTGCCGCCCGGCGCGCCCAGGAAGGGCAACCTGGTGGCGCGGCTCCGGGGCACCGGGGCGCGGAAGCCGCTGCTCCTGCTGGCCCACCTCGACGTGGTCGAGGCCAGGCGCGAGGACTGGGAGCGCGATCCCTTCAAGCTGGTCGAGGAGGGCGGGTACTTCTACGCGCGCGGGTCGGTCGACGACAAGGCAATGGCCGCGATCTTCGTGGCCAACCTGATCCGCTACAAGAAGGAAGGCTACGCCCCGGACCGCGACCTGATCCTGGCCCTCACCGCGGACGAGGAGCTCGGCTCGAGCTCTCCGTGGAACGGGGTGAGCTGGCTCCTGAGGCACCATCGCGCGCTGATCGAGTCGGAGTTCGCCCTCAACGAGGGCGGCGGCGCCGAGATGACGCGGGCGGGGCGCCCCGTCCTGCTGCGGGTGCAGGCCGCCGAGAAGGTGAGCGTGAGCTTCCGCCTCGAGACCAGGAACCCGGGCGGACACAGCTCGCTCCCGCGCAAGGACAACGCGATCTACCAGCTCGCGGAAGGGCTGGCGCGCTTCTCGCGCCACGAGTTCCCGGCGAAGCTGAACGAGATCACCCGCGGCTACTTCCAGCGAAGCGCCCCGCTCTACGCGGGCGCCGCCGCCGACGACATGCGCGCGGTCGCGAAGGACGGCGGGCTCGACCAGGCGGCGGCGACCCGCCTCTCCGCCGTTCATCCGTTCTACAACTCGATCATGCGGACGACCTGCGTGGCCACGCGGCTCGAGGGCGGCCACGCGGGCAACGCGCTGCCCCAGACCGCGCGCGCGGTCGTGAACTGCCGCGTCCTCCCCGGCGAGCCGATCGACGTGGTGCGGGACGAGATCGTGAAGGCCCTCGCCGATCCCGGCATCACGGTGACCCGGATGAACGAGCCCGAGCTGAGCCAGCCGTCGTCGCTGCGGCCGGACCTGATGCAGGCGGTGGAGGCCACGACCACCGCACTCTGGCCGGGCATCCCGGTGATTCCCACCATGAGCACGGGCGCGACCGACTCGCGCTTTCTCCGCAACGCGGGCATCCCCGCCTACGGCGTGTCCGGCCTCTTCCTGGGCCCCGACGACGCGCGCTCGCACGGGCTCAACGAGCGGATGCCGGTGCAGTCGCTGTACGGCGGCCACGAGTTCCTGTACCGCCTGGTCAAGGCCCTGGGCGGCGGGCGCTAGGCCCTCACTCGGGGCCGCGGGGTCGCGCGACACAATCGCGGACCCGCAGCTGGACGTCCCCGCGCACGATGCCGCCCGCCCGCAGCGCCGCCGCCGCGCGCTCCCGGCCCAGATTCCACTCGAACCATCGGCACGGGGCGCCGCCGACGGCGCTTCCGTAGCGCAGCCGGAGTCCGTCGCGCACCGGGTCGGCCAGGGCGGGCGGGAGCCGGGGAATCGCCCGGATCAGGGCCGGCGCGGCGTTCGGCGAGAGGCCCCAGACCAGGTAGGCCGTGTCGAGCTGACCCGTCCGGACGAAGCGCCCCACGTTCTGGCCGACGATCCACGCTTCGTGGTTCCAGTAGACCAGGATCGTCATCGCCACCGCCGCGATCGCCGCCGCCCCTCGCGCCAGCCATCCCGACCGGAGGCCCCGGGCCAGGCCCCAGCCGAGCAGCCCGAGGAAGAGCGCGGCCGCGATCATGTAGACGTGGGCGTAGAGCCGCACGGTCGTGAAGCCGTAGGCGGACTCGTAGAGCCAGAGCCGGCGGAGCGCGGAGATCAGGAGGACCTCGAGCTCGACGACGACCGCGACGGCCGCCACGCGCACCCACCGCTCGCGCGGGCCGCGCGCGGCCCAGTGGTCGAGGGCGACGAGCAGGATCGTGCACAGCGTGGCCACCGTGGTCAGCTCCGCGAATCCCCGCCGGGCGTACTCCGAGAAGGTGACGCCCGATCCCCGGACGACCGGGGCATTGCCGAAGAGGTAGCTGAGCTGCAGGAGGAGGAACGTGGAGAAGAGCGCGGCGACCGCGCCGAGGACGACGAAGCGCTCGGTGTCCGCGAGGCGCGGTGTCCGCGCGGGCTCCGCGACCGCGGGCACCCGGACGCTTCCGCGCTGCATGGCGATGCCGCAACCGCCGAGAGCGGCGGTGAGCAGGCCGCCGAAGAACATGAGCCGGGGCACGAACGCCAGGCGGGCCAGCGCGTCGGCCACGTCGTCCCGCAGGGTCGCGAGCACCGGATCGGCGTTGGCGAGGATCAGCGCGAACAGGCCCACCACCGGCAGCGCGAGGAGGGCGCCCCGGAGCAGTGGCCGGTAGCGGGGCGTCGCGACGAGGCCGATGAGCTCGTGGGCGCGCCGGATCGCCTCCGCGATCACCCGGAGCGGCGCGGCCAGCGGGGCGCCCAGCATGAAGGGCGCGGTCAGCCGCTCCCACCCCGCGGCGTCGCCCAGCACCGCCATCGCCAGGAGCGCGGCCACGCCGGCGCCGATGACGAAATGAACGCCCGGGGCGGCGGTGATGGTGGCCGCCACGCCGAAGCCGGCCGCGAGGGCGAGCGGGAGGAGGAGCGAGGCGTGCGTCGGAGCGCCCCCCACGTGGGCGCAGAGCCAGATGCCGCTCACCGCCGCCAGCGTCCAGAGGCCCCAGTTGAGGCCGGGGGTCGCGTCGAAGAGGACGCCGGTGCCGAGACCGCCCACCGCGACCGCGGTGGACCAGAGGATGAAGGCGCGGACCGGGGCGCTCATCTCCGGCCCGCCTCCGACACGGCACCGAAGCGGCGGTCGCGGATGCGGAACTCGGCGACCGCCGCCGCGAGATCGTCCCCGCCGAAGTCGGGCCACATGCGGGGCGTGAAGTAGAACTCGGCGTACGCGCACTCCCACAGGAGAAAGTCGCTCAGCCGCTGCTCGCCGCCGGTGCGGATCAGCAGCTCCACGTCGGGCGCGGGCGCGCCGTGGGCCTCTCCGAGCCGGCCGGCAAAGCTCTCGCGCGTCGGGTGGTCGAGCTGGCCCAGGCGGGCCGCCTCGAGGATCGCGTCGCGCGAGGAATAGTCGACCGCCACCCGGAGGTGCAGGCGCGCGCCCCGGGCGGTGAGGGCCTCGGCGGTCGAGATCGCGGACACCACCTCGGCGGGCAGCCGGTCCCGCCGCCCGATCACGGACAGGCGCACGTCGTGGGTCCGGAGCGGGCCGGCCTCGTGCCGCAGGAAGCGCTCGAGCAGGCCCATCAGGATCCGCACCTCCGGAGCGGGCCGGGCCCAGTTGTCGGAGGAGAAGGCGAAGAGGCTCAGGATCGCGATACCGGCGCCGGGCGCCGCCTCGACGACTCGCCGGATCGCGTCGACCCCCGCGTGATGGCCGGCCGAGCGCGGGAGTCCGCGGTCGAGCGCCCAGCGCCCGTTGCCGTCCATGATGATGGCCACGTGGATGCCGTGCTGCATCTGTCGTGAAGTACTTTGCATGTCAAAGTCTCCTGGCAAAAAAAATACGCCCGGCGTCAGCGCCGGAGCGTGTCCCGCGTCGCCTGGATCAGCGCTTCCATGTGGGTCAGGTACCGGGCGAGCTCGCGGCGGCCCACCGGGGTGAGCCGGTACTCGGTGCGCGGGCGCCGCCCGTCGAACGTCTTGGTGCAGGTGACGTAGTCGGCTTCCTCGAGCTTGCGGGCGTGCACGCTCAGGTTGCCGTCCGTCGTCTCCAGCAGCGCCTTGATCTCGTTGAAGGTGAGCGACTCGACGGCCGCGAGCGCGCTCACGATGCCGAGCCGGATGCGGTGGTGGATCAGGTTGTCGAGGCTCGCGGAGCCTCGCGCGGCGCCGCCCCCGCCCGC
>DATFGS010000185.1:0-2437 GCA_035249225.1 Candidatus Methylomirabilota bacterium
CGTCGCTGATCCACGACTGAGCCGAATCGCTTGATGAAGCCGGGGGCCGGCCGAGGGTTATCCATACACTCTCCAGATGACGAGTATGCTAAGCACAAGAAAAAACCCCGGGGAAGCGACCCGGCTTCCCCGGGGCTGAAGGGCCTAGCGGCGCCAGCCCCCTCCGCCACCTCCACCGGGCCGTCCGCCACCGCCGCCGCCACGAGGTCCACCCCCGCCACCGCCGCCGCTGCGCTGGGGCTGGGGCCGAGCCTCGTCGACGACCAGGTTGCGATCCCTGAAGAGTCGGCCGTTTAGCATCTCGATGGCCTTGGCGAGCTCTTCCTTGGTCGCCATCTCGACGAAGCCGAAGCCCCGCGGCCTGCCGGTGAACTGATCGGTGACGATGCGGACGGATTCGACCGTCCCGGCCTGCTGGAAGAGCTCGCGCAGGTCTTCTTCTGTCGCCTGGAAGGAGAGATTGCCGACGAAGAGCTTTGCAGGCATTGCGGAACCTCCTGCCGCGATCAGGACCGAGTAGACTCCCCCCCGGCTCGCCAGCGGCGTCAAGGAAAGCCATCCGCTCGTGGGCCTCGCCAGGCGAGCCCGCAGCGTGGGCGCTACCCTACTGATGGTCCGACCACCTGTCAAGCGAATCTTCCGGCAGAATGTTCTTTATTTCACTACGTTATGCCCTTACTGGGCTGTGCGGCCGGCGCAACAAAAATTGCTCAGAGATATACCCCGCGGGTGATGCCGCCATCCACCGTGACCGTGATCCCGGTGAGGTACGAGGCGCGCTCCGACGCGAGGAAGCACACGACGTCGGCGACTTCTTCCGGCAGCGCGATGCGGCCGAGTGGAAATTCCCGACTACGTTCCTTTACGTAGTTCTCCTCGTCCTCGCCCGCCGCCTTCGCCTGCTGCGCCATCAGGCTGTCCCAGCGCTCGGTCTTCACCGGTCCGGGCGAGACGCCGGTCACCAGCACCTTCGACTTCACGGCCAGGTCGGAGAGCGCCTTGGTGAAGTTGATCAGCGCGGCGTTGGCGGTGCCGCCCATCATGTAGGTGACGGCGGGATTGCGTGCGGCCGCGCCCACCACGTTGACGATGCGCCCGCCGCCCCGGCGCTGCATGTGCGGGAGCACCTCGCGCGCCATGCGGATGTAACCGAGGAGCTTGAGGCTCCAGCCGTCGAGCCACTCCTCGTCCGGGGTCGCGAGGAAATCGCCGCCCTTGATCGCGCCCGCGTTGTTGACGAGGATGTCGAGATGGCCGAGGCGCGCGATCGCCTCCTTCGCCGCGCGCGCGACCTCGGCGGGCGCGCTCAGGTCCGCGGGGACGATCTCCACGCGCCCGCCGGTGGCGCGCTCGATATCCGCGGCCGCCCGCTCGAGGGTGCCCTTGTCGCGCGAGCAGATCATCACGCGCGCGCCCTCCGCCGCGAGCGATTGCGCGACCGCGCGGCCGATCCCCTTGCTACCGCCGGTGACCAGTGCCGTCTTGCCATGGAGGCCGAGATCCATCGGGTGACTCCTTTCGGTGAGCGATCAGTCCGGCGCGCGGTGACGCGCGAGCAGCTCGTCGAACGTCTCCGCGGGCAGGCCCGCCGCCCAGTCCCGCCCCTCGGAGTCGCGGCCGTAGTACTCGGCCATGTAGGCGCGCGCCTCCGGCTTCGTCCGGAACAGGCGCCAGATGTGCGCGGCGGTGCCGCCGGGCCGCCGCAGGTAGAAGATGGGATCCGCGGGCCCGGTCGGCTCGTACACCGTCCGCTGGCCGAACTGGTCGTAGCTGATCCAGGCGACCGCGATGCCGCGCGCGGACAGCACCCGCGCCCGCAGCGATTCCTCGAGCGGCAGCGACTCCACGTCCGAGAGGCGCGGGCCGTAGTAGACGCGCAACGCCGCCGCGTCCACCGAGAGCGTCACCGCGAGGGTCCCGCCCACCGTCTCCAGCAGGGCGCGCGCCTCGTCGCCCACCCAGACCTGGCCGGCGACGTAGAGATCCGGCCACGCTTCGAGCAGCCGGCCGGGGGGCAGCCGCTTGCGGCGCTTCGCGATCTCCGCCGCGTCGGGCAGCGCGTGCAGCCGCGCCATCGCGGCTCAGTCCCCCGCCGGGAAGCGGGGCACCCGGCTCCAGTCGAATCGCGCCGGCGCGTCCGCTCCGAGCGCGATGATCTCGCCGAGGCACCGGGCCACCTCGGCCGCGAAGGCGCGGGTGTCGCGTCCGTCCAGTCCCCGCCCCGGCGTCGCGTGTCCCGCGAGCTTGGTGGCGCCGTCGCGCAGGAGCGCGCGCGCGCCCTCGAGATTGCGGTTGGCCAGGTGCTGGAAGCCGACCGCGACCTGGATGAGGCCCTGCAGCGTCTCGCGCTCCGCGCCCTCGGCGCGCATCCAGAAGGGCTCGAGCACCTCGTGGGTCTCGAAGTAGAGGCCGGCGTCGAAGAGGGTGGCGGCCTCCG
>DATFGS010000186.1:0-30958 GCA_035249225.1 Candidatus Methylomirabilota bacterium
CCCAGGTCGCGGTGGCGCGCCCGCTCGATGCCATGCGGCGGCAGCCCGGCGGTGGCGGGGGGCTCACCGGCGGCGGCCGCGGCGGCGTGGAGGGCGAGCCGATCCCGCTCGATACCCCGGAGCCGAAGTACCAGGACTACTTCAACAAGATCCGGGAGCGGATCAAGGCCAACTGGATCTATCCGCGGCAGGCGGGCGATCGGGGCATCGAGGGCGAGCTCCTGATCGAGTTCCACATCGCCAAGGACGGCCGCGTCTCGTACATCGAGCTCCGCCATTCCTCCGGCGCCGCGATCCTCGACGATGCCGCGCTCACCGCGGTGAAGCTGGCGCAGCCGTTCCCGCCGGTGCCCGACGAGATCGCCAAGCAGACCCTCGCGATCAACGGACAGTTCAAGTACCAGATCGTGAGCGGCCTCGTGAACCAGTTCCTCCGCTAGCTCCCTGAAGCCGCCCGCCCGCGTCTTCTTCTCGCTGGCCCTCCTGGGGCTGATCGTTTGCGCGGGCTGCGCGGAGACGCGCTGCGGGGACCGCCCGCCGGTGCGCGTCCAGCTCCTGCTCGTCAACGACGTCTACGTGCTCGAGCCGGTGGCGGGCCGCGGCGGGCTCGCCCGCGTGGCGACCCTGGCGCGGGAGCTGCGGCGCCAGACCCCGCACACGCTCTTCGCACTGGCCGGCGACACGCTCTCGCCGTCGCTCCTCTCGACGCTCCGGCAGGGGGCGCAGATGATCGAGGGCTGGAACGCGGTCGGCCTCGACGTCGCCACCTTCGGCAACCACGAGTTCGATTTCGGGGCTCCGGTGCTGGCCGAGCGGATGCGCGAGTCGCGCTTCCCGTGGCTGTCGGCCAACGTGCTCGATCGCGGCACCGGCCTGCCGTTCGGCGGCGCGCGGGCCGGCCGCGCGTGGGACTTCGACGGCGTGCGCGTCGGCGTCGTCGGGCTCACCACGCCGGAGGCGGCGCGGACGTCCAATCCCGGTCCGGGCCTGCGCTTCGACGACCCGCTCGCCGCGGGCCGCGCCGCCCTGGCCGCGCTGGGGCCGCTGACCCTGAAGGTAGCGTTGACGCACCTGCCGCTCCGCCAGGACCGGGAGCTCGCCACCGCGCTCGCCCTCGACGCGATCCTGGGCGGGCACGACCACGATCCCATGCTCCACGAGGACGGCGGGGCGGTGATCGTCAAGGCGGGCTCCGACGCGCTCAACCTGGGCCAGGTCGAGTACGAGATCCGCTGCGGCGCGGTGATCGCCCGCCGCCATCGGCTGATCCCGGTGGACGAGCGCCTGGCCGAGGCCCCCGACGTCGTCGCGCTCGTCCGGCAGCAGGCCGCGCTGCTGGCGCGCGAGCTCGACGTGGAGGTGGGCCGCACCCCGGTGGCGCTCGACGCGCGCGAGAGCCTGACCCGCCGCGAGGAGACGCCGCTCGGGCGATTCCTCGCCGCCCTGGTGCGCGATCGCGTGGGCGCGCAGGTGGGGCTGCTCAACAGCGGCGCCATCCGCGGCAACCGGGTGATCCCGGCCGGGCCCATCACCAAGCGCGATGTCCGCGGGCTGCTGCCCTTCAGCAACACGGTGGTGCTGCTCGAGGTGACCGGGACCGCCCTCCGGGCCGCGCTCGAGCGGTCGGTGGACGAGCTGCCTCGGCCTACCGGCCACTTTCTCCAGACGGCCGGAGTCCGCATGACCGTGGACCCCGCCCGGCCGCCCGGCCAGCGCGTCGGGCCGATCGAGATCGAAGGCCGCCCGCTCGACCCGGCCGGCCTCTACCGGGTGGCCGCGCCCGACTACGTGGCCCGGGGGCAGGACGGCTACTCGATGCTGGCGGCGGCCCGGGTGCTGCTGGCGGCGGAGGACGGCCCCGGCCTGATCGAGACCGTCCTGGACGGGCTGGCAGCGGGCCGTTCCCCTTGACGGGGAAGGCCGCGACCGGTAGTGTATTCAATGCTTTCGGGGCGTAGGCTCGTAGCTCAGTGGGAGAGCGCTACCTTGACACGGTAGAGGTCGGCGGTTCGAAACCGCCCGAGCCTACCATTTCGTTTCACGGCAGCCCTTTGGGGGTGCGCATCGCTAGCTGGTCGCGCGTGAGCGAGTGAGGGAGTTGCGAGCATCACCGGGCGCAGCCCTGTGATGCTTTGTTGTCTCTGAAACAGGGGA
The DNA here is from genome assembly GCA_035249225.1 of Candidatus Methylomirabilota bacterium. Taxonomy (GTDB): domain Bacteria; phylum Methylomirabilota; class Methylomirabilia; order Rokubacteriales; family CSP1-6; genus CAMLFJ01. Next base: position 2,155 of record DATFGS010000186.1, read on the forward strand.
ACCATGGCCGAATCGTCTGAAGAAGCGCGGCACCTGGAGTTCGCGGGGGAGTTCGACTGCCTCCCCGAGCCCCTGCCCACGCTGCGCCACTCCACGTCCCACGTGATGGCCCAGGCGGTCAAGCGGCTCTTCCCCGAGGTGAAGGTCGCCATCGGCCCGGCCATCGAGGACGGGTTCTACTACGACTTCCTGAAGGCGACCCCGTTCACCCCGGAGGATCTCGAGCGCATCGAGCAGGTGATGCGCGAGATCGTCAAGGCGGACCACCCGTTCACGCGCGAGGAGATGCCGCGGGAGAAGGCGATCGCCTTCTTCGAGGAGCGGGGCGAGCCGTTCAAGGTCGAGATCCTGCGGGGGATCGACGCGCCCACCGTCTCGATCTACCGGCAGGGCGATTTCCTCGACCTCTGCCGGGGCCCCCACGTGACCTCGACCGGCCAGCTCAAGGCCTTCAAGCTGCTCTCGAGCTCCGGCGCCTACTGGCGCGGAGACGAGAAGAACCCGATGCTGCAGCGGATCTACGGGACCGCCTGGCTCACCCAGGAGGAGCTGGACAAGCACGTCTGGCGCCTCGAGGAGGCGAAGAAGCGGGATCACCGCAAGCTCGGGCGCGAGCTCGACCTGTTCGACTTCTTCGACATCGCGCCGGGCGCGCCGTTCTGGCTGCCGGGTGGCATGACCCTCGTCCGCGAGCTGGAGAAGTTTGCCCGGGAGTCGCTCGACGCGCGCGGCTACCAGGAGATCGCCACGCCGCTGCTCGTGAACAAGAAGCTGTGGGAGCAGTCCGGACACTGGGCGCTCTACCAGGACAACATGTTCAAGTTCGAGGTCGAGGACGAGGTCTTCAGCCTCAAGCCGATGAACTGCCCGGAGTCCGCCCTCGTCTACAAGCGGGCGCTCCGCTCCTACCGCGATCTGCCCATCCGCTACTCGGAGATGGGGCGCGACCACCGCAACGAGCGCTCCGGCGCGCTCTCCGGGCTGGTGCGGGTGCGGCAGTTCACCCAGGACGACGCGCACCTCTACTGCCGGCCGGAACAGGTCCAGTCCGAGATCACGGACCTCCTCCAGCTGGTGCGCGAGTGGTACGCTACCTTCAACCTGCAGCCCTCGTACCGGCTCGCCACGCGGCCGCCCGACAAGCTCGGGACCGAGCAGCAGTGGGACCAGGCGGAGGACGCGCTCCACCAGGCGCTGCGCGCGAACAATCTCGTGTCCGATCTGGACAAGGGCGGCGGCGCCTTCTACGGGCCCAAGATCGACATCGACGTGGAGGACGCGCTGGGGCGGCAGTGGCAGCTCGCCACCATCCAGGTGGACCTCACGATGCTGCCCGAGCGCATGCAGTGCGAGTACATCGACACGGACGGGCAGGCCAAGCGGCCGGTGGTGATCCACCGGGCGATCTTCGGCTCCTACGAGCGGTTCGTGGCGATCCTCACCGAGCACTTCGCGGGCGCCTTCCCGACCTGGCTGGCCCCGGTGCAGGCGCGCGTGCTGCCGATCAGCGAGAAGCACGCCGAGTACGGGCGGAAGGTCTTCGCGGCCCTCCGCGCCGCGCGGATCCGCGCCGAGCTCGACGACCGCAACGAGAAGCTGGGCTACCGCATCCGCGACGCCCAGGTTCGCAAGGTGCCGTACATGCTGGTCGTGGGTGAGCGCGAGGCCCAGAACGGGACCGCCAGCCTGCGCCGCCGCACGGGCGAAGACGTCGGCGCGGTGCCGGTGGAGCGCATCGTGGCCGAGCTCACCGCCGAGATCGGAAGTCGTTCCGCCACCCTCACCGTGGGTCACGCCGGCTGAGCCGGCCCCGCACCCCAAGGAGCGCGCCATCCAGTCAAAGGACATCCGGATCAATGAAGGCATTCGGGTGAGGGAAGTGCGGGTGGTGTCGGCCGACGGCGAGCAGCTCGGGATCCTGCCGATCGCGCAGGCGCTGGAGCTGGCCCGGCAGCGGGAGATGGATCTGGTGGAGGTGGCCGCGGAGGCGCAGCCGCCGGTCTGCCGGATCATGGACTTCGGCAAGTACAAGTACATGCAGGCGCGGCGGCAGAAGGACGCGCGGAAGAAGCAGACGATCATCCAGGTGAAGGAAGTGAAGCTCGGCCCCAAGACCGACACGCACGATTTCGACTTCAAGGCCAAGCACGTGCGGCGGTTCCTGGAGGAAGGCAACAAGGCCAAGGTCACGGTGCGCTTCAAGGGCCGCGAGATGGCGCACACCGAGCTCGGCTGGAAGATGCTCAACAAGATGGTGGAGGGCATGCAGGACATCGCGGTCATCGAGAACCATCCCCGGATGGAAGGCCGCATGCTCAGCATGATCCTCTCGCCGAAACCACACTAGGAGCACGTCGATGCCGAAGATGAAGACGAAGCGGTCGGCGGCCAAGCGGCTCAAGGCCACCGGCACCGGCCGGCTCAAGCGCAACCGCGGCTGGAAGCGGCACAAGCTCGAGGCCAAGTCGCCCAAGCGCAAGCGGCGCCTGAGCAAGGCGATCCTGGTCGCGAAGGTGGACGAGCCGCGCCTCAAGCGCCTCGTTCCGTACATCTAAGGAGAAGAACTCATGCCACGGGCAAAGGGCGGGGCCAAGACCCGCCAGCGCAGGAAGAAGGTCCTCAAGCAGGCGAAGGGATATTTCGGCGGACGGCGCAAGCTCTTCCGCCCGGCCTCGGAGACGGTACTGCGCGCCGGCGCCTTCGCCTACCGGGGACGCAAGCAGAAGAAGCGGCGGGCGCGCGCGCTCTGGATCATCCGGGTGAACGCGGCGTGCCGGCAGGTCGGGCTGTCCTACTCCGTCTTCATGGCGGGGCTCAAGAAGGCGGGCATCGGGCTGGATCGGAAGATCCTCGCCGAGCTGGCCGTATCCGATCCGACGGCCTTCGGCAAGCTGGCCGAGACGGTTCGAGCCCAGCGCGCCTGAGCGTGGCGGGGGACCCGCGGGTCCAGGAAGTCCTCGACCGGGCCCTGGCGGAGGTCGCCGGGGCCCGCTCCACGTCCGACCTCGAGCAGGTGCGGGTGCGCGTGCTCGGCCGGTCGGGGCAGCTCACCACCCTGCTGCGCTCGCTCGGCGCGGTCCCGGCCGCGGAGCGGCCGAAGATCGGCGAGCAGACCAACCGCGCCAAGGCGGAGGTCGAGGCGGCCATCGCGCAGCGGCTCGAAGGGCTCAAGGCGGAAGAGCGCCGTCGCAGCCGGCAGGCCGATCGCCCCGATCTCACCCTGCCCGGCCGCCGCCCGTCTCCCGGCGCGGTGCATCCGATCACCCGCGTCACAGACGAGATCATCGAGGTCTTCGAGGGGCTCGGCTTCTCGGTGGCGGAAGGGCCCGAGGTGGAGTCGGACTACTACAACTTCGCGGCGCTGAACTTCCCGGACGATCACCCCGCACGGGACATGCAGGACACCTTCCACGTCGGGCCCGACGCGCTCCTGCGCACGCACACCTCGCCGGTGCAGATCCGCACCATGAAGGCCCAGCCGCCGCCGGTGCGGATCATCTGCCTCGGCAAGGTCTACCGGCGCGACATCCTCGACGCCACCCACTCGCCGATGTTCCACCAGGTGGAAGGCCTCGCGGTCGACAAGCACATCACGATGGCGGATCTGAAGGCCACGCTGCAGCTCTTCGCCCGTGAGATGTTCGGGCCGAAGTCCACCGTGCGCTTCCGCCCCTCGTTCTTCCCGTTCACCGAGCCGTCCGCCGAGGTGGACGTGCGCTGCTTCAAGTGCGGCGGGGACGGCTGTCGCTTCTGCAAGGACTCGGGCTGGCTCGAGATCCTGGGCTCGGGCATGGTGCATCCCAACGTGCTCCGCAACGTGGGCTACGACCCGGAAGAGGTTACCGGGTGGGCCTTCGGCATGGGCATCGACCGCATCGCGCTGCTCAAGTACGAGATCGACGACATCCGGCTCTTCTTCGACAACGACCTGCGCTTCCTGCAGCAGTTCGCCGGCCTGCCCGGGCGATGAAGATCTCGTTCCGCTGGCTCCAGGAGTTCGTGGAGACCGAGCTCGACGCGCGCGCGGTGGCGGACCGCCTCACCAACGCGGGGATCGGCGTGGAGCAGATCGCGCCGGTGGTGGAGGGGCTCGCGGGCGTGGTGGTCGGCGAGATCGAGGCGATCGAGCGGGACCTGGGCACGAGCGCGGCCGGGCACCACAACCAGCTCGTGAGGGTGGCGCTGCCCGACCGCCACTACTCGGTGGTGTGCGGCGCGCCGAACGTGGCGGTGGGCGCGCGCGCGGCCTTCGCGCCCCCGGGGGCGAAGCTCCCCGCCCTGGGCGAGGTGAAGGCGGTGAAGATCCGCGGCGTCGTCTCGGAAGGGATCCTGTGCTCGGAGAAGGAGCTCGGGATCAGCGACGACCACAGCGGGCTCCTGTTGCTCCCCGCGGAGGCGCCCCTCGGCGCCGACCTCGTGCGCTACCTGGGCCTGGACGACTGGATCCTCGACATCGAGATCACCCCGAACCGGCCGGACGCCCTGTCGGTGGTGGGGGTGGCCCGCGAGGTCGCCGCGCTCACCGGCGCGCCGTTCCGCTTCCCGAAGGTGCAGGTCGCCGAGGGCGAGGCGGAGGCCTCCGCTCTCGCCGCGCTCGACATCCAGGCGTCCGACCTCTGCCCGCGGTTCTGCGCGCGCGCGATCGTCGGGCTCACCGTGAAGCCGTCGCCCCCGTGGCTGGCCCAGCGGCTGCGCGCGGTGGGCCTGCGGCCCATCAACAACCTGGTGGACGTGACCAACTACATCATGTGGGAGATGGGCCAGCCGCTCCACGCCTTCGATCTGGACACGCTCGCCCAGCACACGGTGGTGGTGCGGCGCGCGCGGCCGGGCGAGCGCATGAAGACGCTGGACGGCCAGGAGCGCGCGATCGGGCCCGACACCGCGCTGGTCTGCGATCCCGAGCACGCGGTCGGCATCGGCGGCGTGATGGGCGGCGCCGACAGCGAGGTGACCGCGTCCACCACCCGCGTGCTGCTCGAGGCCGCCTACTGGGATCCGGGCTCGATCCGGCGGACCGCGCGCGGCCTCGGGCTGCACACCGACGCGGCCTATCGCTTCGAGCGCGGCGGTGACATCGAGGCGCCGCCCGACGTGCTGGGGCGCGCCGCGCAGCTCATGGCCGACCTGGGCGGCGGCACGGTGGCGCGCGGCGTGCTCGACGCCTATCCGGCGCCGCGCCCGCACCGGCGCATCACCCTCCGGCTCGCGAGAGTGGAGCGGGTCATCGGCGCGTGCCCGCCGCGGGCGGACGCGGTTCGCATCCTGCAAGCGCTCGGCTTCGCGGTCGACGACTCGGGCGACGATCTCCAGGTGGTGGTGCCGAGCTTCCGGCGGGACGTGCACCAGGAGGACGACCTGGTCGAGGAGATCGTGCGGATCTGGGGCTACGACCAGATCCCGCTGACCCTCGCGGGCGGGGGCGAGGTCATGCCGGTCAAGCGCCCGGCCGGGCTGCGGGTGGCGCGCGTGATGAGCCGGGCGCTCAACGCGGCCGGCCTCTTCGAGTGCGTGACCTGGAGCTTCCTCGATCCCGAGCGGCTCAAGCGCATGGGCTGGGACGATCCGGCGGGGCTGATCACGCTCCAGAATCCCGCCTCGGTCGAGCGCTCGGTGCTGCGCCCCTCGCTCGTCCCCGGCCTCCTGGAGGCGCTCGCGATCAACGCGAACCGGCAGATGCCGGACGCGCGCCTCTTCGAGGTGGGCAACGTCTTCTCGCCGCATCGGCCCGAGGACGGCGATCGCCCCGCCCACGAGGAGCTGCGCCTGGGCCTCGCGCTGGCCGGCCTGCGCGCGCCCCGCGCCTGGTTCACGGGCGGCCGCGATCGCGTGGACGTCTACGACGCCAAGGGGCTGGCCGAGCTGGCCCTGCACGCCGCGGGGCTGACCGACGCCGAGACGGGGGTCTGGCCCGCCGAGCAGGCGCCCGCGTTTCTCGAGCCCGGGCGCGCGGCGCGGCTGGTCCGGGGCCCGCTCGAGCTGGGGTGGTTCGGCGAGGTGGCGCCGGCGGCCCTCGAGGCGTTCGATCTGCCCGGGCCGGTCTTCGTGGCCGAGCTCTCGGTGACCGCGCTGGCCGGCCTGCCCATCCCGGTGGCGAAGTACGAGCCGCTGCCGCGGTTCCCCGCGGTCCAGCGCGACCTGGCGATCGTGGTCGGCGGTGAGGTGACCGCGGGCGAGGTCGAGGCGGCCATCCGCGCGCTCGGCATCGACCTGCTCACCCGCGTCACCCTGTTCGACGTGTACACTGGCGGCCAGGTGGGCGCGGGCCGGCGCAGTCTGGCCTGGAGCCTCACGTTCCAGGCGCCCGATCGCACCCTCACCGACGCCGAGGTGAACCGGCTGCACGAGCGCATCGTCGCGGAGATCGCCAAGCGCTTCCGGGCCGAGGTCCGGGGCGCGTGACGGAGGACCGGATGGCCGAGGGGCTGACGGAACGGCTCGAGCAGCTCGAGAAGTCGGTGCGCCGCGCCGCGGAGACGATCACCCGGCTGCGCAAGGAGCGCGACAACCTGCAGGCCAAGGTCGTGGGCCTGGAGGCCAAGCTCCAGCACGCGGAAGGGGAGCGCGCGGAGCTCACGAGCCTGCGGCAGGAGCGCAAGGAAGTGCTGGCCCAGGTGGACGGCATCCTCAAGGAGCTCGACCGGCTCGACATCCAGTGAGTTAAAGGGGCCCCACATGGCGGAGAAGCAGCGCGTCGACATCGAGATCCTGGGCCAGAAGTACCCCATCCGGAGCGAGGCGGCGCCCGAGTACGTTCGCAAGCTCGCCTCCTTCGTGGACGGCCGCGCGCGGGAGATCCGCGGCGAGGCCACCGGCGGGGACCCGTCCCGGGTACTGGCCTTGACCGCCCTGGACGTGGCCGACGAGCTCTTTCGCCTCCGCGAGGAGCGCAAGGACCAGGACGTCGACCACAAGGACGTGACCGCCCGCCTCGGCGCACTGCGGCAACTCCTCGATGCGGTGGTGCCCGAAAAGTAGCTTGACCCGTCGCGGGGCCCGGGGGTACACAGGAGAGGCCCTACGCTGTACGTGATGCCGGGGGGAAGTTTCAACCTCGTTTAAAGATTGGGAGCCGCTCACGAGGGTGGTGCGCATGCCCCTCCTAGAGGGGAAGCCTGAAGCCCTCCATTTTGGCGCCCACCTGGTGCATACCAGGTTCGAAACACCGTCGGCACACGGCAGAGGTGGGGCGTTTTCGTCTCCGTAGCTCTCTTCCCCTTCGTTGACTTTCTGGCCTCACGGCGGCTATAATTCGTCAACTTTCGCGGCTATTTGCCGTCCGCTACCTCAAGTGCACATGATCCGGACCGGGTCACGACCCGGGATGGAGTGATCGATGAACGCCATGACCTGGCTGATGGTGGTGGTGCCGGTCGTCGCCCTCCTCGCCGCCATCGCAGGATATCTCGGGGGACATCTCGGAGCCCGCGCCGTCGCGACGCGCGCGCTCGCCGATGCGCAGGGTCGCGCCAGCCGCATCGTCGACGACGCCAAGCGGCAGGCGGAGCAGGCGCGCGGCGAGGCCGAGAGCAAGACGCGCGAGGCGGAGGCCCGGGCCCGCGACGCCGAGACCAGGATCCGCAGCGTGGAGCTCGAGGCGAAGGAGCTCGCGCTGAAGGCGCGGGCGGAGGCGGACCAGGAAGCCCGCGCCCGTCAGCGGGAGCTGCAGGAGCTCGAACGGCGCGTTGCGCAACAGGAGGAGCAGATCGGGCGTCGCCTGGATCAGCTCGACCGACGCGACTCCGAGTTCCAGAACCGCGACCGGGCGCTGGGCGAGCGGGAGCGGAGCCTCGGGGAGAAGGAGGCGCGGCTCGGCTCGGCCCTCGAGGAGCAGCGCCGGAAGCTCGAGGCGGTGGCGGGGCTCACCAGCGAGGAGGCCAAGCGCCAGCTCATGGCCCAGGTCGAGGTCGAGTCCCGGCGCGAGGCGCAGCTGCTCGGCATGCGCCTCGAGGAGGAGGCGCGCGAGACCGCCCACATGAAGGCCAAGGAGGTGCTGGCCACCACGATCCAGCGCCTGGCCCCCGATTACACGGTGGAGACCGCGGTGTCCATCGTGGACCTGCCGTCCGACGACATGAAGGGCCGCATCATCGGCCGCGAGGGCCGCAACATCCGGGCCCTCGAGGGGTTCACCGGGGTGGACCTGATCGTGGACGATACGCCGGAGGCGGTGCTGATCTCGGCGTACGATCCGTACCGACGGGAGATCGCGCGCCTGGCGCTCCAGCGGCTGATCGCGGACGGGCGCATCCATCCCGCCCGCATCGAAGAGGTGGTCGAGAAGGTGAAGAAGGAGATGGAGCAGCACCTGCGCGAGGAGGGCGACAAGGCCTGCTTCGAGGTGGGCGTGCACGGGCTCCATCCCGAGCTGATCAAGCTGGTGGGCCGCATGAAGTTCCGCACCTCGTACGGCCAGAACTGCCTGCAGCACTCCAAGGAAGTGGCGTGGCTGGCCGGCATGATGGCGGCGGAGATCGGCGCGGACGTGCAGCTCGCCAAGCGCATGGGCCTGCTCCACGACATCGGCAAGGCGCTGACCCACGAGCAGGAGGGGAGCCACCCCGAGCTCTCGCTGCAGGTGCTCACCAAGTACAACGAGTCGCCCCAGGTGATCAACGCGGCGCTCTGCGGGCACGAGAACGTCGAGGCCGAGACCATCGAGGCGGTGCTCACCGAGGCCGCCGACGGCATCTCGGCGGCGCGGCCGGGCGCCCGGCGCGACGTGCTCGAGAGCTACATCAAGCGGCTGGCGAAGCTGGAAGAGATCGCGATGTCCTACAAGGGCGTGGAGCTCTGCTACGCGATCCAGGCCGGCCGCGAGCTGCGGGTGATGACCAAGGCCGAGCAGATCTCGGACCTGGACGCCCACCAGCTCGCCAAGGACATCTCCAAGCGCATCGAGGCCGAGATGCAGTACCCGGGCCACATCAAGGTCGTGGTGATCCGAGAGACCCGCGCGGTCGAGGTGGCGAAGTGAAGAACCACCCGCAGGCGGTCTTCCGCCGTCCACGGTTGCGCAATGCGGTGGGGGGGGCTGGGGGAGGAGCGACGCCGCTCCCCCCCAGGTCAGAACGATGACCAAGCCGCTCACCATCATCTGCGTCGGCGATGTGTTCGGGGAGCCCGGGCGGCGCGCGGTGCAGATGCTGCTGCCCAAGCTCAAGAAGCAGCACGAGGCCGACCTCGCGGTGGTCAACGTGGAGAACTCGGCGTCGGGTTTCGGCGTCACCCCGCTCATCGCGCGGACCTTCCTCGAGCAGGGCGTGGACGTGATGACCTCCGGGAACCACATCTGGGACAAGAAGGAGATCATCGAGTACATCGGCAAGGAGAACCTGCTCCTGCGCCCGGCCAACTACCCGCCCGGGACCCCCGGCGCGGGATCCATCGTGGTGAAGGCCGGGCCGCACAAGGTCGCGGTGCTCAACCTGATGGGCCGCGTGTTCCTGCCGCAGCTCGATTGCCCCTTCCGCAAGGCCGACGAGGAGCTGGAGCGGCTCCGCGCCGAGACGCCGATCATCGTGGTGGACATGCACGCGGAGGCCACCTCCGAGTCGCAGGCCATGGGCTGGCACCTCGACGGGCGCGTGAGCGTGGTGGTCGGCACGCACCGCCACGTGCAGACCGCCGACGAGCGGCTCCTGCCCAAGGGCACCGCCTACATCACCGATCTCGGGCTGACCGGCCCGACGGATTCGGTCATCGGCGTCGAGCCCGAGCTCGCGCTCGCGCGCTTCATCTCGGGGATGCCGAACCGCTTCGAGCCCGCCAAGGGGCCGGCCATGCTCCAGGGCGTGGTGATCCGCATCGATCCCGAAACCGGTCGCGGGCTGTCCATCGAGCGTCTGCGCGTCCCTCTCGCCGGCTGACCGTGTCGGCGCAGATCCTGAGCGGCAAGGAGGTCGCGGCCAAGGTCCTGGCCGACGTCAAGGCCAACGTCGCGGTTCTCCGGGAGCGGACAGGCGCCGCCGCGACGCTCGCGGTCATCCTGGTCGGCGAGGACCCCGCCTCCCAGATCTACGTCCGCAACAAGAAGCGCGCGGCCGACGAGGTGGGCATCACCACCCGCGACTACCTGTTCCCGCAGGGCTGCTCGCAGGCCGAGCTGCTCGCGACCATCGCGGGCATCAACCGCGATCCCGCCGTTCACGGCATCCTGCTCCAGCTGCCGCTGCCGAAGGGCATGGACGAGGACGCGGCGGTGGCCGCGATCGCTCCCGAGAAGGACGCGGACGGCCTGCACCCGATGAACCTGGGCAACCTGCTCGGCGGCAAGCCGGGGGCGATCCCGTGCACCCCGGCCGGCTGCCTCGAGATCCTCGACCACTACGGCATCGCGATCGAAGGCGCGGAGGCGGTGGTGATCGGCCGCTCCCGCCTGGTCGGAAAGCCGCTGGCCCAGCTCCTGCTCGCGCGCAACGCCACCGTCACGATGTGCCACACGCGCACGCGGGACCTGGCCGCGCACTGCCGGCGCGCGGACATCCTCTGCGTCGCGGCGGGCCGGGCCGGTGTGGTCACCGGCGACATGGTGCGCGAGGGCGCGGTCGTGATCGACGTGGGCATGAACCGCCTGCCCACCGGCAAGGTCACCGGCGACGTGGACTTCGCCTCGGTGGCTCCCCGGGCCCGCGCCATCACCCCGGTCCCCGGCGGCGTCGGTCCCATGACCATCGCGATGCTCATGCGCAACACCCACCGCGCCGCCCTCCGCCAGCTCTCGCAATGACCGAGACGTCGGCCTACATCCCCTCTCCCCAGAGGGGAGAGGGGTAGGAGCGGTGATGGCCGAGCGGGTGGTGTGCACGGTCAGCGAGCTGGCGATGCGGATCAAGGCGTCGCTGGAGGATCGGTTCCCGGCGGTGTGGGTGGAGGGGGAGATCAGCAACCTACGCACGCCGTCGTCGGGGCATGCGTACTTCACGCTGAAGGACGACACCGCGCAGCTCCGCTGCGTGCTCTTCCGCGGGCGCGGCCGCCGCGTCGCGTTCCAGCCGGAGGACGGCATGCAGGTGCTGGCCTTCGGCGGCCTCGACGTCTACCTGGCGAGAGGTGAATACCAGTTGGTGGTCGAGCTGCTGGAGCCCAAGGGGGTCGGCGCGCTCCAGCTCGCCTTCGAGCAGCTCAAGCGGCGGCTGGAGGCGGAGGGTCTCTTCGACGCGGCCCGCAAGCGCGGCCTGCCCCCCTTCCCGCGCACCATCGGGATCGTGACCTCGCCCACCGGCGCGGCGATCCGCGACATGCTGCACGTCATCGGGCGCCGCTTCGCCGACCTGCGCATCCTGATCACGCCGGTGCGCGTGCAGGGCGAGGAGGCGCCCGGCGAGATCGTGCGCGCGCTCGCCGATCTGCAGGAGATTCCCGAGCTGGACGTGGTGATCGTGGGCCGCGGGGGCGGCTCCATCGAGGACCTCTGGGCCTTCAACGACGAGCGGGTCGCGCGCGCGATCGCCGCGTGCCGGGTGCCGGTGATCTCGGCGGTGGGCCACGAGACCGACTTCACGATCGCGGACTTCGTGGCCGACCTGCGCGCGCCCACGCCGTCGGCGGCGGCCGAGCTGGTGGTGCAGGAGAAGCTGCAGGTGGTCCGGGCCCTCTGCGACCTGTACGAGAGCCTCAAGCAGGTGATGGCCGACCGCCTCGAGCGCGAGCGGGAGCGCGTCGACGCGCTCGCGAAGCGGCGCGTGCTCACCGACGCCTCGCGCGCCCTGCGCGATCTGCACCGGCGCCTCGACGAGATGACCACCCGGCTCGGCCTCGCGGCGCGGCGGCGGCGGCAGGACGCCGCGCATCGGGTGTCGCTGGCCAGAAACGCCTTGCGCTCTCTCAACCCGGTCGCTAGGATTGCCAACGGCACGTCGTTGCTCGCGCAGCTGCGCGGACGGCTCGGCTCCGCGGCGGGACACCGCGTGAAAGCGTCCCGTCACCGGTTCGACGCCGCGGTGGGGCAGCTCGACAGCCTCTCCCCGCTGGCCGTGCTCGGGCGAGGCTACAGCCTGACGCGGCTCGCCTCGGGCGCGATCGTCCGCACCGCCACGCAGACGCGCCCCGGCGACGCCATCGAGATCCTGCTGCACCAGGGCGTGCTGGACGCCCGGGTGGAGCGCATCAAGGAACGGGATGACCGACATCAAGTTTGAGACGGCGCTGCAACGGCTCGAGCAGATCGTGGACCAGCTCGAGGCCGGGAACCTCTCCCTCGAGGAGTCGCTGCAGGTGTTCGAGGAGGGCGTGGGCCTGGCCCGCCGCTGCGGCAAGTACCTGGACGAGGCCGAGAAGCGCATCGAGCTCCTGACCCGGGACGAGAGCGGGGTGCTGAAGGTCGCGCCCTTCGACCTGGCGGAGGACGATCGCGCGTGAGCTTCGACCTCGGCGCCTACATGAAGCAGCGGGCGGACGCGGTGGACGCGGCGCTCGAGCGCTTCCTGCCCGCCGAGACCCTCCGGCCCGAGACCCTCCACAAGGCGATGCGCTACAGCGTCTTCGCGGGCGGCAAGCGACTGCGCCCGGTGCTGGTCATCGCGGGGGCGGAGGCGGTGGGCGGCCGCGCGGACCAGGTGATGCCCGCCGCGTGCGCGATGGAGCTGATCCACACCTACTCGCTGGTCCACGACGACCTGCCCGCGATGGACAACGACGACTTCCGTCGCGGGGTGCCCACGAATCACAAGGTCTTCGGCGAGGCCACCGCCATCCTGGCCGGGGACGCGCTGCTGACGCTGGCGTTCCGGCTGGTGGCCGACAACGCGGGCGCGAGCAACGCGGCGGCGCTGCAGGCGGTCGTGGTGGACATCGCCGACGCGGCCGGCCACAAGGGCATGGTGGCGGGGCAGGTCGCGGACCTGGAGGCCGAGGGCCGCCGGGTGGGCGCCGACGTGGTGGACTACATCCACGCGCACAAGACGGGCGCCCTGATCCGCACCTCGCTCCGGATCGGCGCGATGCTCTGCGGAGCCGACGCCCGGCAGGTGCAGGCGCTGAGCGTGGCGGGCGCCGACCTCGGGCTGGCCTTCCAGATCGTGGACGACATCCTCGACGTGGTCGCGAGCTCGGAGGAGCTGGGCAAGACCGCGGGCAAGGACCAGATCCAGCAGAAGGCGACCTATCCCGCGATCCACGGCATCGAGGCCTCCCGGGCCCGCGCCGCGTTCCTCATCCGCGACGCGGAGGAGCAGCTGCGCGTGCTCGGACCGCGCGCCGAGCCCATTCGCGCCCTCGGGCGCTTCATCCTCGAACGGAAGGCCTGAGCCATGTCGGAGATCCGCGCCACCCACGCCCGCGAAGTGCTCGACTCGCGGGGCAATCCCACCGTCGAGGTCGAGATCTGGCTCGAGTCGGGCGCCTTCGGCCGCGCGATCGTGCCGTCGGGCGCCTCCACCGGCAAGCGCGAGGCGGTCGAGCTGCGCGACGACGACGACAACCGCTACGGCGGCAAGGGCGTCCGTCGCGCGGTGCAGAACGTCAACGAGGTGATCGCGCCCGAGATCGAGGGGCTCGAGGCGGGCGAGCAGGCGGTGCTGGACCGCGCGCTGCTCGAGCTGGACGGCACCCCCAACAAGTCCGGCCTCGGCGCCAACGCGCTGCTCGGGGTCTCGCTCGCGGTGGCGCGCGCCTCCGCGGACGACGCGGGCCTGCCGCTCTACCAGTACCTGGGCGGCCCGGGCGCGCGCATCCTCCCGGTGCCGCTCATGAACGTGCTCAACGGGGGGGCCCACGCCGACAACGGGCTGGACGTGCAGGAGTTCATGCTGGTGCCCGCCGGCGCCGGGTCGTTCAGCGACGCGCTCCGCATGGGCGTGGAGATCTTCCACACCCTCAAGCGGCTGCTGAAGGACCAGGGGCTCTCCACCGGGGTCGGCGACGAGGGCGGCTTCGCGCCCGCGCTGGGCGGCAACGAGCCCGCGCTCGACTTCCTCCTGCGGGCCATCGAGCGCACCGGCTACCGGCCCGGCGAGGACGTGTGGCTCGCGGTGGACGTGGCGGCCAGCGAGTTCGGCGAGCACGGCCGCTACCGGCTGCGGGCGGACAAGACCGAGAAGTCGAGCCAGGAGATGATCGGGTTCTACGAGACCTTGATGGCGCGGTACCCGATCTGCTCGATCGAGGACGGCCTGGCCGAGGACGACTGGGAGGGCTGGCACGCGCTGACCCGGCGCCTCGGCGACCGCTGCCAGCTCGTGGGCGACGACGTGTTCGTGACGAACCCGGCGATCCTCCAGGAGGGCATCCGCAAGGGCATCGCCAACTCGATCCTGGTCAAGGTCAACCAGATCGGGACCCTCACCGAGACGCTCGAGGCCATCGAGCTGGCCAAGCGCGCGGGCTACGGCACCGTCATCTCGCACCGCTCCGGCGAGACCGAGGACGCCTTCGTCGCCGACCTGGCGGTCGGGGTGAACGCGGGCCAGATCAAGACCGGCTCGCTGGCCCGGGGCGAGCGCACCGCGAAGTACAACCAGCTCCTGCGCATCGAGGAGGAGCTGGGCCAGGCCGCGGTGTGGCCGGGACGGGCGGTGTTCGGGAGCCGCATCCGGTGAAGGGCCGCACGCTCATCCTCGCCGCGCTCGGCGCGGCCACGCTGCTGACGCTCACCTACGGGGGCCAGAGCCTGGCCCGGGTGTGGCACATGAAGCACGAGGTGGAGAGCCTCGAGCGCGAGATCGTCACGCTGCGCGCGGAGACCGGGCGCCTCACCGCGACGGTGAATCGCCTGCGCACCGATCCCGACTTCATCGAGCAGGTGGCCCGCGAGGACCTGGGCCTGGTGAAGCCGGGCGAGCGGATCCTCAAGCTGCCGCCGTCCCCCGGGCAGAGAGGGCGCTAGCCCGCGTGGACCTCATCCCGTTCCTGTTCTTCGTCGCGCTCTTCTTCAACATCCGCGCCTCGATCAAGCTGGCGCTGGACTGGCGCGGCATGCTCATCACCACGCGCTTCGTGCGCGAGGCCTACGCGCGCCTCGCCGACCTGCCCGCCGAGGAGCGGCTCGAGCGGGAGCCGGAAACCCCGGTGTTCCTGCATCTGCTGCCCGCCTACCAGGAGCCCGACATCGCGGTGACGGTGTGCGCGCTGACCGCCTCGCGCTACCCGCACGGGCGCCTGCACGTGGTGGTGGTCACCAAGGAGGAGGAGGAGCGCGCCCCGCACCCCGCGATGGGCGTGAGCACCGGGGAGCTGGTGCGGCGCCTGCGCGAGACGCTGCCGCCGTATCAGCAGAAGCGGCTCTCGCACGTGGTGATGCCCGGGCCCGGGCGCAAGGCGCACCAGCTCAACTGGGCGCTGCGCCCCGAGGTGCTGCGCGAGATCCTGACCGAGGAGACCGACCCGCGGCGGATCTTCGTGGGGGTGAGCGACGCCGACTCGATCCCGGATCCGGACACCTATCGCTGGATCGCGCAGCGCGAGCTCGCCGGGCAGGGGAGTCTCGCCTACCAGGGCATCCCGCTCTCCCTCGCCAACTACGACCGGCTGCCCATTCGCGGGAAGATCTGCGCGATCCAGCAGTCGTCCATCTTCATCCGCGTGTCGATCGCGCGCCTGCTCAACGAGGTCAAGCGCGTGCGGCTCCTGGCCCGCCTGACCGCGCGCGCCCCGCGCATGGCGTGGCTGGTGCGCCCCGCGTTCGAGCTCTGCTTCCGGCGCTCGCAGATCTGCCTCGGCCACAACCAGTTCGTCCGCCTCGACCTGATGCAGGCGGTGGGCGGCTTCCCCACCTCGGGCGCCACCGAGGACTCCACCCTCGGCTACGAGCTCGGTCGTCGCGGCGTGCTGATCCAGGCGCTGCCCATGGTCGAGGTGACCGACCTGCCCGAGACCTCCGAGGGCGTGATCCGGCAGAACGCGCGCTGGTACCGCGGCGTGCTCGACGACATTCCCTACCTCTGGCGCGTCTGGCGCACCGAGCCCACCGCCTTCAACCTGGCCCAGCTCGTGCGGCACATCGGCAACAAGGTGGTGGAGTGGCCGATCGCGGCGCTGGTCTACCCGGCCACCGGCTGGCTCGGCTGGTACCTGGCCTACCACCACGAGGGCCACCGCTTCTGGTTCTACATGGCCACCGGTGCGCCGACCGTCTCGCTGCTGCTGACGGTGTGGGTGGGCGGCATCATGACCCAGGCGCTGATCGAGGATCTCCACCCGTACCTGCCGCGCCCGGTGGATCTCCGCCGGAAGAGCCTGAAGGAGAAGTTCCTCGGCACCTTCCGCTGCCAGACCTACTGGCTGCTCGCGACGCGCGGGGCCTGGCGGGTGCTCTGGGCCCTGGCCCGCACCGGCCGCTTCGAGCCGGCCAAGACCGACCGCGTCACCGGCCGTCGCGTCCCCGCCCTCTCCCCGGTGGGGAGAGGACGGGGCGAGGGGAGCTGATCCCCCCGTACGGGGTCACTCGAACTTCATCTTCAGGACGCCCGGCGAGTAGGCGTGACGCACCTGGGCGTTGTCGAACACGGCCACGCCGAAGGCGTACTCCTTCTTGAGATCGCCGAACTGCACGTCGTACTCGCTGCCGGTCACGAGCTTCCGCCAGAACACGCTGGTGCGCACCCCGTCCTTGTAGACGATCTTGGCCGAGATGTCGCCGCGGTCCCCGGTGTACGGGGCCACGATGATCCCGGGCACCTCGTCGCCGGCCTTGTACTTGGAGTCGTCGAACGGCTCCTTCTCGCTGCCCATGATCCAGAAGGGCGGTGCGGGCTTGTTGCCGGGAAGCGCGAACTTCGGGGTCTTCTTGTCGTCGCTCACGTTGTTCGCGTACCCGCCGCCGGTGTTGGGGTCGGACTTGCGACCCGCCTCCGCGGCCTTGTCCTTGTCGTAACGGGTGCTGTCCACGTACTGGTCGTCGACCTGGTCGACGGTGCCCGTGCGGACCCCCTTCATGTGCCACATGTCCAGGCGCTCGCCGGGGTTGGGGGTGTACTTGTTGCCGAAGGGCTTGCCCTCGCCGGTGTGGCAGGCGGAGAAGCACCCGCGCTGCTCGAAGGTGGGCGAGCTGATGTTCCAGATCATCGCCCACTTGTCCTCGTAGTAGAGGTTGTTGTCACCTCCCTTGTCGCTCGGATCCGCGAGCTTCTTCCACGAGCCGTCGGCCTGCTTCTGCCAGGGCTCGCGCCTGATGCTGTTGGTCTCGTCCTTGTACTGCATGAGGAAGTAGACGGTATCGGTCGTGTAGACGGCGCGGACGGACACCTCCGTCGAGCCGTTCTGCAGCCCGCGCCCGCCCAGCACCTTGACGGTCATCGGGACGGCTCCCTGCCAGCTCGCGTCCACCGTCCCGTCCAGTGAGGGCGCCGCCGCGACCTTCCTGGCCGTCAGCTGATTCTTCACCTGCGCATCGCCGGCCCCGACGGTCAGTCCAAGGGCCGCTCCCAGCGCGACGGCAAACGCGGTGAGGCCCCACCTCCAGGTAAGCTTCATCTCGTTCTCCTTTCTCTGCCCGGGCGTCGTGGTACGGGCGGCCAACACTCTGGCTCGTTGGGGGCCTGCAGCATGCCTTGTGCCACGAGTCACGGCGGTCTAACCCCCGGGGAACTCAGTCTTGAGATCCGCCGAGCCGAGCGCGGTTGGGGCACCGAGGCCCCAGGCGGGGCGATCCGGTCTCGGACGTCGGCCGCGAGGCGTCTGACGACAACGCTCGATCCGGAGCGTCATCATCGCGAATTCAGCCCGTTACGCCTCCCTTGCCGAGCAAGATCTCGGTGGCAACGTCATTGCAACCCTGAGCAGGACGGAAGCTCATGGGTCATCGACTCCGGCAGACGCAATGGCTCTCATGCGTGGCCGTCTTCGCCTTGACGGCATTGACGCTGGGCGTGGGATTCTGCCTGTTCGATGGCCTTGCCGGCGCGACCCATGACCATACGACGACCCAGGATCCGTCCCAGGATCTCTGCTGCGGCCTGGTGGTGCCCGCGCTCGCGGCGGCCCTGCCGGCGCTCGGGGCGATGAATCCCGTGGTCGTCGAGTCGCCCCCGGCCGTGTACCTGACCTCGCTTCGCGGTATCGACCCCCCTCCGAAGCGCCTCTCGCTCTCCTGATCTCTCGGGTTCGCTGGAGCTAGCGCGGCACCTCGTCGAGAGGCTGGTCCGCGCACGAGAAACCCGGTCAGCTGGCGATCGCCCTCCGGGGCGTGCCAGGGGGGCGCCATGTCGGACACGTCGAACCGGCCGCCGGGCCGCGGCAGCATCAGTCGCTGGTCCATCGAGCACCCGTATGTCGTCGTCGCCTTCTACCTGGGCGTGGCGCTGCTCGCGGTCCTCGCCATCTTCTTCCAGATGCCGCGGCGGATGATGCCCTACGTGGAGAGCCCGATCGTCGGCGTCGTGTCCATGATGCCCGGGCTGTCGGCCGAGGAGATGGAGATCTATTTCTCCAAGCCCATCGAGGAGCGAATGGTGGACCTCAAGAATGTCCACTTCGTCCGCTCGACCTCTCAGGAGGGCTTCTCGATCGTCAGCGTCGAGTTCTGGTACGGCACCGACATGAAGAAGGCGCTGTTCGACGTTCAGGCGCTGATGAACGTCGTCCAGGCGGATCTGCCGATGACGGGGGCCAATCTGAAGCCGTCCTGGGTCTTGCCCATCGATCCGCTCAACGTGCCGGTCCTGACCCTGGCGGTGACCGGCGAGGGATACGACGGGGTCCAGCTCCGGACGCTGGTCGAGAACGAGATCGTCAATCGGCTGAAGACCGTCAAGGATGTCTATTCCGTGGTCCCGTTCGGAGGACAGAAGCTCCAGATGCAGGTGGTCGTGGATCGCGACCGGCTCGCCGCCTACCGGATGACGCTGCCGGATCTGCGGAATGCCCTCGATCTGCAGAACCTGTCCCGACCCGCCGGGACCCTCACCTACCAGGATCGAGAGGTCCTGGTGCGGAGCGACCTCCGGGCCCGCGGCCCCGAGGAGGTCGCGGCGTACCCGATCGCGAGCATCGACGGGCGGACCGTCTACCTCCGCGACGTGGCCGAGGTGCTGAACACCCCGCGAGAGCAGCGGAGCCTCTACCGATTCAACGGCAAGGAGGCGGTGGAGGTCTCGGTCCTCCAGCAGCCGGAGGCGAGCTCGGTTCGGGTCGTCGCGGGCGTCAGGGCGAAGCTGCTCGAGATCCAGCGGGACTTCCCGGGCCTCGAGCTCGAGATCGCCTACGACGGCTCCACGTTCGTCGGCTTCCTGGTCGACAACATGGTCGAGGAGCTGGTGGTGGCCGTCCTGCTTACCGGTCTCGTCGTGCTGTTCTTCCTGGGAACCTGGCGGGGGACGCTCATCTCGATCATCACGATCCCCATCTCGCTCGGCATGGCGCTCCTGGCCATGGTGCCCCTGGGGATGACGCTGAACAGCTCGACCCTGATCGGCCTCCTGCTCTCCATCGGGCGCCTGGTGGACGACTCGATCATCGACATCCATTCGATCGAGCGGCACCTGCGCATGGGGAAGTCGTCCCGGGAGGCCGCCGTCGACGGCATCGGCGAGGTGCGGCTGGCGGTGCTGGCCATCACGTTCATGCTCTGTGTGGCGCTGCTGCCGCTCGCGTTCTCGGGCGGGATCGTGCAGCTCATGTTCGAGGGCATCGTCTGGGCCATCATCCTGGCGCTGCTGGCGTCGGCGCTGGTGTCCTTCACCCTGACCGCGCTGCTGGCCGCGCACCTCTTCGACCGCGGTGGCGCGAAGGCGGAGGAGCGGAAGGCCTGGTTCGAGCGCCGGCTGCTCGACCCGGTCCAACGGGTCCTCGAGCGGCTGGAGACGCGCTATCGGGCCGGGCTGGGGTGGTCGGTGCGGAACCGGTTCGCGGTGCTCGCCGGGGCGGCGACGGTGATCCTGATCGGCGTGGCGCTCTACCCGCGGATCGGCAGCGAGATGATGCCGCTGGCCGACGTGTCCCAGGCCTTCGTGCAGCTCGAGGCCATGCCGGGGACGTCGTTCGCGCGGACCTCGGAGATCGGCGCCGAGGTCGAGCGGCTGCTCATGCGGCAGCCGGAGGTGGTCAAGGTGTCGTCCGAGGTGGGGTTCGAGCCCGGCGGGACCTACTTCACCGGCTACGGCATGGGGTCGGTGAGCTCCGCGGCCATGATGGTCACCCTGGTGGATTCCTCGAAGCGAGCGCGGGACATCTGGAGCGTCATGGACGGGGTCCGCGGCGAGGCGATGCGGACGATCCCCGGGATCCGCCGGCTGGCGATCAAGGAGATGGGCGCGGACGTGATGGCCTCGAGCGCGGCGCCCATCCAGGTGATCTTCTTCGGCCCGGACCTCGAGAAGCTGTCTCAGATCGGGGAGCAGGCCCTCCGGCTCGCCGAGGAGATCCCCGGGTTCCATCAGGTGACGACCTCCTGGGCGTACACGCTACCCCAGCTGAGCGTCGCGGTGGACCGGGCGCGAGCCCAGGAGCTCGGCCTGACCGTGGGGGAGGTGTCGGACCAGGCGTACCACGCGCTCAAGGGCGGTCTCACGAACGAGTTCTACCGACTCGACAACCTGCGGCAGTTCACGATCCTGGTCCGGTACCGGGATGACCAGCGCCGGGATCGGATGGACCTGGAGCAGGTGAGGATCGTGGGCAAGAAGGGCGAGGTGGTGCCGCTCAGCTCGGTGGCCCGTGTCGAGGAGCGGCGCGGTCCCACGCTGATCGAGCGGGACAACTTGCGTCGCGTCGTCTCGGTCCTCGGGTACTACCGCAAGGGCGGCCCGCCGAGCATGGAGCTGTCCATGGACCTCCTCATGGCCGCCCACGAGAAGATCGACTTTCCTCCGGGCTACGGCGTCGAGCTGCGCGGAGACATGACCCAGATGGAGGAGTCGTTCCAGCGCCTGCTCCGCGGTCTCTACCTCGCCCTGATCTTGATGTTCCTGCTCCTGGTCGCGCAGTTCCGGAGCCTCATCGAGCCGTTCAACATGATGTTCTCGCTGTCGCTCATGCTGACCGGGATCCTCGGCGGCTTGCTCCTCGCGGGCCAGACCTTCTCGACGGTCTCGATCCTGGCGGTCGTGATCCTGACCGGCATGATGATGACCGTCGCGGTGCTCATGATCGACCTGGTGCTGCGCCTGCGGGCGGACGGCCTGGCGCGGGACGAGGCGATCCTGACCGCGGCCCCCATCAGGCTGCGCCCCATCCTGATGACCTCCCTGATCAGCATCGTGGTGCTGATCCCGGTGGCCTTCTTCCCGCGCACCGGCGTCGACGCCTACTCCCCGCTCGCCACGGTGGTGATCGGCGGGCTCGCGATGGGGACCCTGCTCGCGCTCTTCGTGGTGCCGGTGCTCCACACCTATACCGACGACCTGGCGAGTCTGGCGCGGGTCGGACTGGGCCGGCTGCTCCGCGGGCGCAGGCTGTCGAGCGGCTCACCAAGATCGGAGGCACGATGATGCTCACCAAGAGCGAAGACGGCGGCCGGCGGCTCCTCAAGCTGATCGTGCTGGCGATCCTGGTCGCGGCCGGCGGATGGGCGCTCTACGCCAACCTGAGACCCGGTCGTCCCGCCATGGACATGGACATGCGCCCGACGTCGGGGAGCCCGGTGTTCCCGGTGACGGCCGTCCCGGTGGAGCGCGGTCCGATCACCGGCACCGTGGTCTATACGGGCAGCGTGTTGCCCTTCAACGAAGAGGACATCTACCCGCGCGTGGCGGGCCGGATCGTGGAGATCCCGGTGTATCCGGGCGACGCGATTCGTCGTGGGCAGGTGTTGACCCGGCTCGACAGCGTCGAGCTGTCCTCCCGGGTCAAGGAGGCCGAAGCCGGGCTCGCCGCGGCCCAGGCCAACCGCGCCCAGATGGAGAAGGAGCTGGCCGCGGTCGCGGCCGAGTCCGGCTACGCGCGGGCGACGGCCGACCGGACCGAGCGGCTCTTCGCCACCGGGCTCGTGTCGCGACAGGACTTCGAGAGGGATCGCGCGATGGCCACCGCGGGGGAGGCGAGACTGGATGCCACGCGAGCCAGGCTCGAGTCGGCGGTGTCCATGCTGGCCCAGAGCGAGGCCGGCCTCGGCACGGTCGCGATCGTCCGCGACTACGTGAACATCGTGGCCTCCAATCCCGGGTACGTGGTCAAGCGGTTCGTGGCGCCGGGCGTGCTGGTTCAGCCGGGAACGGCTATCCTGAGGACCGCGCAGATCGACTCGGTGCGCCTGCAGGCCAACGTGGGGGAGAAGGACGTCGTGTCGATCCGGGTGGGTACGCCCGTGCAGGTGAGGACCACCGCGCCCGGCCAGCCCCCCGTGACCGTCCGGGTCAGCTCGGTATTCCCGTTCGTGGACCAGGGCTCGCGGACGGCGGTGGTGGAGGCGCTCGTGGAGAACACCGCCCGCCGCTTCCTCCCGGGCCAGTACGTGACGATGCAGTTCGTGATCGGCGAGCGGGCGGAGGCGCTGACCATACCGGCGTCGGCCGTCGGGCGGATGGGCGGGACGGCGACGGTGTGGCTCGTGAAGGATGGCCACGCCGAGCCCCAGGCCGTCGAGACGGGGCTTCAGAGCGCGGAGCGGGTCGAGGTCGTCGAGGGCCTCGTGGGGGACGAGCGTGTCGTCGTCCAGGGACGCGAAGGGCTCTACGCCGGTGCCCGCGTCAGGGAGATCTCGGACAAGGGCACGCCCAGGGGAGGGTCACATGCGGGACACTGAGCGACGGATGGACGCTGAGGCGCAGAGGCTGCTCAAGGACTTCGCGACCCATCTGAACCGGACCGTGCCGCAACCCGAGCCGGCCGAGTGGCCCCGGCTCTACGACTTCATCATCCACGTCACCCGGCGCCAGGCGCCTCCCGCCGAGGCAGTGGGCCACGCCTTGATTCAGGAGGGGCTGGATTGGGACGAGGTCGAGCCCTACGTCACCTTCTACGGAC
The DNA here is from genome assembly GCA_035249225.1 of Candidatus Methylomirabilota bacterium. Lineage (GTDB taxonomy): Bacteria > Methylomirabilota > Methylomirabilia > Rokubacteriales > CSP1-6 > CAMLFJ01. The sequence continues at coordinate 24,991 of DATFGS010000186.1, forward strand.
GGGGCGTCGCCCTCCTGGGCCGTGCGCGGGAAGCGGCGCTCACGAGAGCGGCGGCGAGGCGGCCGAAGAGGCCCCACGGTCGCTAGGCCGCCCGGCCCAGGAATATGAGCCGGGTGGAGGATGCCGCTGCCCCCTGCCTCGTCCCAGGATGGGGGAGGCGGTGAGTTGAGGAGGCTACGATGAGCGCGAGACGCGATCTGCTGGCCGAGCTCGAGTTGACCATGGTGCCCTCGCTGACGCGGCCGGAGGCCGGCCCCGAGCCGCCGCCGGGAGGGTATCTCGATCCCGCGGGAAGCCGAACGTGCCTGCGTCATTTCTGGTGCCGGGTCACGCGGCAGGAGGTCGAGGTCGAGTTCGAGACCGCGCCGCGCCTGCTGTTGCCCGGGCGCATCAGCGGCGTGAAGCGCTGCTCGGCCTTCGACCAGCCGACCGACGTCGCCTGCGGCCGCCACTGCGTCGACTCGTGGTTCCGCTACCAGTGGCCCGAGGCGCTCTACGTCGCTGACCGCCACCGGCCTCCCGTGCCGTAGGCCGGAGCTCCTGTCGTCACCGTGGCCGCCTACCCGACCGCCGGCAGCGCCTTTCCGCCGGCCTCGACCGACTTGGCGTCTACCAGAATGACGGCCAGGACACAGGGCGCGGGGCCCCGATTGACCCAGTTGTGGATCGTCCCCCGCTGCACCATGACGTCGCCTGCCTTCAGGTGGACGACCGAGTCGTCCAGCTCCATGTCGATCTCACCGGCGATGACGACGATGTAGTCGATCGAGTCCGTTCGGTGATTGCGAGCCGCCAGACCCGGCGCGAACTCGATCACGCGGAAGATCGTCCCGTTCTTCAACGTCGTGCCGACCTTTCGCAGGCCTTCGTCGGCCTCGCCATCGTTGTTCGCGGGAAAGCCTTCGGTGGTCCAGATGTTACAGGCGGTCGCTCCCGGCCGACCAGTGAAGACGTTCGTCGCGACCTCGTCGATCTTGACGATGGCGCGGCCATTCGTATCGTGGCCCGTGATGACCCGGCGTACCTGGAGCGCCATGTCTCGCCTCCTAGCCCGACGATGCCCGGGGCTTGATCGTCAGGACCGGGCACGGAGCGAGCCGCACCACCTTCTCGGCCACACTGCCCATGAGCACGTGCTGAAGGCCGGTGCGGCCGTGCGTGCTCATGACGATGAGATCCGCGCCCCGCTCCTGGGCGACGCGGACGATGGTCTCGGCCGGGTGCCCCATGGCGACCTCGACTTCCCATGGGCCCTGGAAGGCATTCGCCACGAGGTCGCGGAGCTGGGTCAGCGCCTCCTCGCTAGGGTCGCGGCGCACGACCTCCGGCTGCGACAGGAGAGGCGTGCCGCCGACGCGCCCCCCGGCGACCGGATCGAAGTTGCCCTGTGACCCGGCCACTGGCGCCCCGGTGACATAGTGGACGTCCGTCCGGGTATCCGTCGGGAGGACGTGGAGCAGGGTCACCTTGGCACGGTGGAGGGCCGCTTCCTCGATCGCGTAGCGCAAGGCGCCGTTCGCGGGCCCTGAAAAGTCCGTCGGCACGAGGAGATGCTTGAAGGCCATGTCGGTTCCTCCTAGTCCTTCGGCAACCCGAGGACGCGTTCGGCGAGGATGTTGCGCATGACTTCCGAGGTTCCGCCCTGGATCGTGTTCCCGCGGGAGCGGAGGGCGCGGTATTGCCACCGCGCGTCGTCCACCGCCCACTCGCTACCCGCCCAGAGCGCGGCATAGGGGCCCTGCAGCTCGAGCCCCAGCTCGGCGACCTTCTGCCAGGTCTCGCTGAAGAACAGCTTCGAGGCCGAGCCCGCCGGCCCGGCCGGCTCACCCTTCACGAGCTGGGTGAGGACTCGCAGGTTCGCGTATCGCAGCGTCTCCGTGTCGATGTAGAGCTGGGCCAGCCGCTGCCGGACGAGGGGATCGCGGGCGGCGGGCGGGCCCCCGCGGGTCGGCTTCCGGGCGAGGTCGAGCAGCTCCGCCAGGCCCTCGCGAAGAAGGAGCTGACGCGTGAGCGTCCGAGGCCCGCGCTCGAACATGAGCGTCGTGATCGCCACCTCCCAGCCGCCGTTCTCGCGGCCCAGCACGTTGCGCTCCGGCACCTCCACCTCGTCCAGGTAGACCTCGCTGAACTCGCTGTCGCCACTCATCTGGCGTAGCGGGCGCACCGTGAATCCGCGGCTCGCCATGTCCACCAGGAAGTACGTCAGCCCCCGGTGCCGCGGGGCGGCCGGATCGGTGCGCGCCAGCACCGTGCACCAGTTCGCGTAGTGCGCGAAGGAGGTCCACACCTTCTGCCCGGTGAGCAGGTAGCCGCCCGCTCTGCGCTCGGCTCGCGTTCCGAGCGAGGCGAGGTCGCTTCCCGCCCCGGGCTCCGAGAACCCCTGACAGAAGATGTGCGTGGCGGCCAGGATGCGGGGCAGGTGGAGGCGCTTCTGCTCCTCCGTGCCGTGAGCCATGATGGCGGGGCCGGCCATGTCGAGGCCGATCGCGTTGGCGAGCTCGGGCGCGCGCGCCCGGGCCATCTCCTCGTAGAAGATGACCTGCTCCATCACGCTGCCCCCTCGGCCGCCGTAGGCGATTGGCCAGTGCAGCCCGACGTAGCCGGCCGCGTGAAGCTGTCGCTGCCAGCCGATGAGGGCCTCCGCCCGCGCCTCGCGGCTCAGCGCCTGCCGGGTCCTCTCCCAGTCCCCGGGGCAATGCGTCTCGAGCCAGGCGCGCAGCTCGTCCCGGAAGGCGACCTCGGTGGCGGATAGCTTGAAGTCCACGGCAGCAGCCTACTACTGAATCGGGTCCTGCACCCGGCGGTTAGCGGCGATTGCCTGAGATCGGCATTCGCTGCAAGATGCTTGCGCTGGGCGCCTGGAGGGCCAGGCGGAGAGAGAGACCGCGCGCACGACGATCGAGGAGGGCTCGGTGATGGAAACCCGCGAGCTGAAGGTGGAACCGTCGGACGTTGACCGTAGGCGGGCCGAGGCCGGGCCCGTCGCTCGAGTGGTGGGGCCCCGACCGGTCCGCGCGAGAGCCGCGGGCGCACTTGCACTGGGAGCGCTCGCGTTCGGCGCGCTGGCGGTCGGCGCGCTCGCCATCGGCCGCCTCGCCATCCACAGGTTGACGATCGGCCGGTCGGCGATCACGTCGCTGAAGATCGGCGAGCTCGAGGTCGGCACGCTGCGCGTTCGCACCCTCCAGGTGCTGGACGCGCCCGACCGCCAGCCGTGAGCCGGGTCGGCGAAGAGCGACCGCGTCGCCGGCCCCGCGGATGACGGCGCGCCCGCGTTCCGTCTCCATCTTCCAGAGCCTGCTGGGGAGCCTCGGCGTCGTGATCGTCCTGCTGGGCGGCGCGACCATCGCGCTGACCTTCGTGGGCTCGAAGCAGACCGCCGAGGATCTGGCCGGACTGCTTCTCGAGAAGACGGTGAGCCAGGTCGAGCTCAACCTCCGCCAGTTCTTCGAGCCGGCCACCCGGGCGCTCGAGCTGCTGCGCGGGTGGGAGGCGGCGGGGCTGCTCGATCCCGACGACGCGGCCGCCATGAACCGCCTGCTCGTTCCGATCCTGCGCGGCGACCGGCAGCTCTCCGCGGTCATGGTGGCCGACGACCGGGGGCGCGAGCACATCGTGTTCCATTTCGGCCAGGCCTGGCGCAGCCGTCAGACCCGGCGGGACACGTGGGGGCCGCGCGCGGCGTGGCTCGAGTGGACCGACGAGCGGGGCGCCCCGGCCGCGTCCACACGGGAGAGCGACTACGATCCCCGCGGGCGCCCCTGGTACCGTGGCGCGGTGGCGGCCCGCCCGCCCGCCGGGGAGCGTATCCAGTGGACCGAGCCGTACCTGTTCTACACGGCGGGAGCCCCCGGCATGACCGCGGCGCTGGCGTTCGACGGGCGGGACCGGCGGGCGCGCGTGGTCGGCGTGGACGTCTTGCTGACCGACATCTCCGCCTTCACCACCGGGCTGCGGGCCGGTGCCCACGGGCAGGTCACGGTGCTCACCGACGAGGGCCGCGTGATCGGGCTGCCCCACGAGATGGGAAACCGCGACGCAGGCGCGCAGCTCCAGGCGCTCCTGAAGCGACCCGAGGAGATCGGCACGCCGCTGCTGGCGGAGGCCACCCGCGCCCTGGCGAGCCACGCCCCGGCGCGTCCCGGCCCGCGACGCCTGCTGATCGGCGGCGCGCCCTGGTGGGTGGACCGCCGGCCCTTTGCCCTGGGACCGGGTCGCCAGCTCCGGATCGAGGTCATGGTGCCGGAGTCCGATCTGATCGGCGGACTGACGCACCTGCGCCTCGGCATCGGGCTCGTGACGATCGCCGCCCTCGGGCTGGCCATCCTGTACTCCTTCCGGCTCGCCCGGCGCTTCAGCCGGCCCATCGCGGCGCTGGTCGCGGAGAGCGAGCGGATCAGCCGCGGAGATCTCGACGGAGGGCCCTCGGTGAGCTCTCGGATCCGGGAGGTGCACCGCCTCACGGATGCCCACGGCCGCATGCGCGGCTCGCTCAAGACGCTCCTCCGGCTCGAGGGGGACCTGCAGGTGGCGCGCCGGATCCAGCAGGACACGCTGCCCGAGCAGATCCCGGTCGTGGCCGCGTTCGACATCGATGGCTGGAACGAGCCGGCGGACGAGACCGGCGGCGACACCTACGACGTGATCGGCTGTCGCCACGAGCCGGGTGAGGACGGATCCCGCCTCGTGTCGGCCGACGCCCAGCGGGTGGTACTGCTGCTGGCCGACGCGAGCGGCCACGGCATCGGCCCGGCGCTCTCGGTCACCCAGGTGCGGGCGATGCTCCGGATGGCGGTCCGCGTCGGCGAGGACCTGCCCGGAATCGTCCACCATCTGAACGCCCAGCTCTGCGCCGACCTCAGCGAGGGCCGCTTCGTCACCGCCTGGGTGGGCGAGCTCGACGCGGGCGAGCGGACGCTCCGGAGCTTCAGCTGCGGGCAGGGGCCGCTGCTCTTCTACCGCGCCGCGACGCGGGCGTGCGAGACGATCGAGACCGACACCATGCCCCTCGGCTGCCTCGACGATCTCGCGGTCGTGCCGCGGGCTCCGATCCGGATGGAGCCGGGCGACGTCTTCGTGGTGCTGTCGGACGGCGTGATCGACGCCGAGAGCGCGGCGGGGGAGCGGTTCGGGACACCGCGGGTGATCGACGTCATCGTGAGCGCCCGCGAGGGCTCGGCCGAGGAGCTGGTGGCGGCCCTCCGGCAGGCACTGACGACCTTCACCGGCGGGACCCGGCCCGACGACGACCGGACCGCCGTCGTCATCAAGTGCCGCTAGGCGAGGGGACTCTCGGGGCGGGGCTCAGCCCCGCCGCGGCAGCGTCTGGCCCTTGACCGGGTTCGCCACCGCCTCTTCCAGGGACTTCGCGGCGAGCCACTCGCTGGCGGGGCGGACGGCGCCCTCGGTGCCCACCTGGTCGATGTTCCAGTAGATCTCGAGGTTGTTGCCGTCGGGGTCCTGGAACTCGATCGCGATCTGGCAGCCGGCGCGGCGGCGCCCCTCGAAGTGGATGGCCACGCCCTGCTCGCGCAGCCACGCGCGGGCCCGGAAGACCTCGTCGAGCGAGCCGACCTCGAAGGCGAAGTGGTTCAGGCTGCTGCGCTCGCTCCGGGTGGCGCCCCCGACGAGGGCGACGCCGTGATGGTCGGTGTTGACCCGGAGGAAGACCATGCCGCCGGGCACCATGGTGTCCGGATAGCGATCGCTCACGCCGAGCCCGAGCACGCCGGTGTAGAAGGCCACCGCGCGGTCCAGATCGGTGACGTTGAGCACGACGTGGCCGATCTTCCGGAGCTGGAACTGCATCGCCGGGGAGTATACCGCCAAGCGGGGGCCGACGGCAGCCGGGTTGACTCCTTCCACCGTGTCGGGTACATTACGTCAGTCACCGCGGGGTGGAGCAGCCCGGTAGCTCGTTGGGCTCATAACCCAAAGGTCGCTGGTTCAAATCCAGCCCCCGCAACCA
>DATFGS010000187.1:0-12087 GCA_035249225.1 Candidatus Methylomirabilota bacterium
GATCAAGTCGCACCCCTTGCTGATCGCGGTGTCGATGATCCCCTCGTAGGGCTCGGCGGTGACGTGCACGACCTCGCATGGCACACCCGCCGCCTGGGCGGCAAGCCTGATGGCGCCAAGGAATTTCTCGGCGCGGTCGTCACAGTCCTTCTTGTACTGATCCCGCGTGTCACTGACCATCAAGGGATCCAAGGCGAAGGTATGAAATGGGATCGAGACCGTGACCCCTGTGACCTTCGCCCCGAGGGACTTGGCGAGGGCCACACCCTGTTCGATCGCCTTCGCGGAAAGCGGAAACCCGTCGGTCGGAATCAGGATGTGCTTGTACATGGCGCACTCCTTTCCAGATCGGCCACCCACCGGAGTGATCCCGTCGGGTCACGAGACACGCATCATGTGTGCCCGAATCAATTGCGTGGAATCAAGTAGTTAGAGTCGCTCACCCCCCGATGAGGGGCGGAGGGGCCCTCCACAGTGGGGCACCGCTACCCCGAATAGCATCCGGGGCGCCCGAGCCGGGGGGCACGTCAGATCAGACCGAGCCCTGCGACAATGGATGCCAGGCCGAAGAGGAAGAACAGCGCGGCCGCCACGCGCCGAAAGAGCGTCATGGGAACCCGCTCGGCAAACCCGGCCCCGGTGAAGACGGCAAACCCGTCCGCGGCCAGCATGCCGGCCGTCGTCCCGGCAGTGACCGCGAGCGTCGAGGCGAAGCGCGCGCCGAGCGCCACCGTCGCGAGCTGGGTCTTGTCCCCCATCTCCGCCAAGGCCACCACCACGAACGAGCTCAGGAGCGCGGTCATCGGGCCTCCGCCGTCCTTGGGTCCAGCCACGGAGTGAGTCGCGAGCCGCCACGAATCGGCATCCGAAGGGTACAGTACGGACTATGGCGTATCCGCCGCCGCTCCTGCGATCGGAAGTGCCCAGGGGAACGGGCGGCGGCAGTATCGGTGATCGAGTGATGGACCGGCGGACGTTCCTCGGGCTGGCCACCGGCGGGCTCCTCGCCGCACCGCTCACCGTCCGGGCGCAGCCGGCGGGAAGGGCGTACCGGATCGGAATGCTGGACCTCGTGGGGATCGCGTCGAACGAGGCGAACCTCGACGCGTTCCGACACGGCCTCCGCGAGCTTGGCCACGTCGAGGGGCAGAGCTTCGTGATCGAGTACCGTGCGGCCGAGGGACGCGCGGAGCGATTTCCGGACCTCGCGGCCGAGCTGGTCCGGCTCAAGGTCGACCTCATCGTGACGCGAGGAACGCCGGCGGCCCTGGGCGCCCGGCACGCCACGGACACGATCCCCATCGTGATGGCGGGGAGCGGCGATCCCGTGTTCGCCGGTCTCGTGAGCAGCCTGGTGCGGCCGGGAGGCAACGTCACCGGGCTCCATCTCGGAGTCTCGCCGAAGCTGACCGGCGAGCGGCTCCGGCTTCTCAAGGAGCTGTTGCCGGGCCTGGCGCGGGTCGGCGTGGTCATGGATTCGGGCGACGTCTACGCACACATGGTGATGCGAGAGATCGAGAAGACCGCCCACTCCATCGGGGTCCAGCTCCACAACGTCGGGGCGCGGGGTCCCGGGGGCCTCGAGCGAGCCTTCGAACAGGCAGTCCTGGATCATCGGGTCGACGCGCTCTTCGTGGTCGAAGGGCCGGTGACGGTCGCCGATCTCGGTCGGATCGTGGACTTCGCGGCGATGAGCAGGCTCCCGGCCATCTACGGCCTCCGGGAGTTCGTTGATGCGGGTGGCCTCATGGCCCATGGGCCCGACCCTCGCGATCTCTTTCGGCGCGCCGCCACCTACGTGCAGAGGATCCTGCAGGGGGCCCGGCCGGCAGACCTGCCGGTGGAGCCGGTGACCAAGCTCGCGCTGGTCATCAACCTCAAGACCGCCAAGGCCCTGGGCCTGACGATCCCCCAGTCGCTGCTGCAACGGGCAGATCAGGTGATCTGATCTGTGCCCGATCGGGTCACATCGCGCCGCCACAGATCGTGCGCGTTTCAGTATTCGGCGGGGAGGGCGAGCAATGTGGAGCCAACCCTGAAGCTCACCCAGTTCTCGCGGTCGAGGTCGATGGGGAAGCCCATCACTCCTTCATCTTGCCGCACAGGAGAATCGCGTAGTCCCTCTGCGCGCCGCCCGTCGATGCCCCGAGAGAGCTCTTGACCCTTCGCGACGGCCTGGTATCCTGTGCGCCTCCGGCGCCGGCACAACGCATTTCCCCCACATCGAGGAGCAAGTCATGACACGACGGACGACGCCCTGGTTTCTGGCTCTCGGTATTGCGCTCCTCGTGGCGAGCACGCTGACGGGCTTCGGGGAGGCGCAGCAACCCAAGCGCGGCGGCATCCTGAACATCGCGGATCCGGTGGGGCCGCCCGTGCTCGACCCCCACAAGGACGGCTCCTACCAGTCGTCCGGCATGGTGCTGACCATCATGTACGAGGGGCTCCTGATCCGCGACGACAAGGGGGAGCTGCGGCCGCACCTGGCCGAGACGTGGAAGGCCGTGAGCCCCACCGTGCACGAGTTCAAGATCCGGCGCGGCGTGACCTTCCACAACGGGCGGGAGATGGACGCGAGCGACGTGAAGTACTCCTTCGAGCGCGTGATCGAGCCGAAGACGGGCTCACCGTTCCGCGCGATCTGGAGCGTCATCGACAAGGTCGAGTCCCCCGACAAGTGGACGGCGCGCTTCACGCTCAAGTATCCCAGCGCGCCCTTCCTGAATTATCTGGCCGGCCCCTACGGGCATCAGATCGTGGCCAAGGAGGCCGTCGAGCAGCACGGTGACCTGAATCAAGTGGCGGTGGGCACCGGGCCCTTCAAGCTGGTGGAGTACGTGCCGGACAGCCATCTCAAGTTCGAGCGCCACGGGGGCTACTGGAAGAAGGGTGTGCCGTATCTCGATGGACTCAACGTCCGCATCGTCAAGGATGAATCCGCGCGGCTCGCCGCGGCCCGGGCCGGGGCGGCCGACATCACCTACGTCACCGCGGTCAACGCGCCCGCCGTGAAGGCCGACCGGAGCTTGGCCCTCGTCGAGGGTGACAACGTGTTCTACGGGATGACGCTCGCCCAGTTCATCCCGAACGCCTCCAAGGTCCCGTTCAGCGACCTGCGCGTGCGCCAGGCCATGAACCTGGGCATCGATCGGAAGGAGATGGTAGACACCGTCGTGTTCGGCTCGGGCGTGGTGTCCGGACCGATCCCGCCCGGCATGGGCCCGTTCGCGGTGAAGCCCGACTACCGCGTGGACCTCGACCGGGCTAAGGCGCTCCTGCGTGAGGCCGGCCATCCGAACGGCTTCAAGGCCACCGCGAAGGTCTCGCCACAATACCCGCTGGACGTGGCGGACTGCCAGATGATCAAGGCCCAGCTCCAGAAGATCGGAATCGAGCTGGAGATCCAGCTCGTGGAGTGGGGGCAGTTCCTCAAGGAGTGGCTGGGCGGAAACTACGACACGGTGTGCCTGACCAGTGGCCCCTTGGCGGACCCGGATGGTTTCACCTACGATTACTTTCACTCGAAGTCGCCCCGCAACCGGTCGAAGTTCTTCACCGGCGAGCTGGATGAGATCGTGACCCAGGCGCGGCAGGCGGTGGAGCCGGCGAAGCGGCGCGAGCTGCTGGTCGACGTGCAGCGGCGGATCCTGGAATTGGCCCCCGTCATCTACCTCTACAGCGCCAACGGCTTCGAGGTGCACCGGACGCCGGTCAAGGGGTACAAACCGAATCGGGTGAGCCGGTACGGGCTCAGCGAGACCTGGCTCGACAAGTAACCCCGGTTTCCGGCGGGCGGCGCTGATCCCGCCCGCCGGCGGCCGCGCGGAGGTCGTCCGCACGTAATGCTCCGGTTCCTGGGCCAGCGGCTCCTCGTCCTCATACCCGTTCTCCTCGGTGTCTCGCTGCTGTCCTTCCTGCTCCTCTATCTGATTCCGGGAGACGTCGTCGACATCCTGATGGGCCAGGAGTCGGGCGACCCGGCCCGGCTCGCCGAGATGCGTCGGCTCTTCGGGATCGACCGACCGTTGCCCGTGCGGTACGCGGAATGGCTGGGCGAGGCGCTTCGGGGCGACCTCGGCCGGTCGTTCGTGTCGCGGCGGCCGGTCCTGTCCGAGATCCTGACGGCCTTCCCCGTGACGCTTCAGCTCACGGCGGCATCACTTCTCGTCGCGCTGGCGGCTGGTCTTCCGCTCGGGATCCTCGCCGCCGTCCGCCGCGGCCGCGCCTCGTCGATCGGGATCAGTGTTCTCGTCCTGCTCATCCTGTCCATCCCGAGCTTCTGGCTCGGCATCCTCCTGGTTCTCTTCACGTCGCTCTACCTCCACTGGGTTCCTCCGCAGGGGCTCGTCCTGCTCTGGGTCCAGCCGGTCGACGCCCTGAAGCAGCTCTTGCTACCGAGCCTCGCGCTCGGTCTCGCGCTGGGCGCGATGGTCATGCGGATGACACGCTCATGTATTCTCGAGGTGCTGGCCCAGGACTACGTGCGCACCGCCCGCGCCAAGGGCATCGCGGAGTCGCTCGTCATCAACCATCACGCGCTCAGGAATGCGCTCATCCCGGTGGTGACTCTCGTGGGCCTCCAGTTCGGCTATCTCCTCGGCGGCGCCATCGTCATCGAGGAGATCTTCTCGCTCCCCGGCATGGGTCGACTCGTGCTGCGCTCGATCGCGCAGCGGGACTTTCCGCTGGTTCAGGGGGTACTGCTGCTGGCCGGGACGGGCGTGGTGCTCCTGAATCTCTGCGTGGACATGCTCTACCTCGTCCTCGATCCACGGCTGCGTCGCAGCTGATGCGCCGCTACACGCTGGCATTCGCCGGGGCAATCGTGGTCGCGTTGCTCTCGCTGACCGCGCTCCTGGCCCCTGTCTTGGCGCCAGGAGACCCGCTGGCCATGAACGCCCGGGCGCGCCTGGTCGCGCCGTCGGCCACACACGTCCTGGGCACGGATCAGTTCGGCCGAGACGTCCTGAGCCGCGTGGTCCACGGGACACGCATCTCGCTCGGCGTGGGGCTGGGGGCGGTGGCGCTGTCCATCGGGGCGGGGCTGGCGCTGGGCTCGCTGGCCGCCATGCGTGAGGGCGCCGTCGATGCCCTCGTCATGCGCACCATGGACGTGCTCTTCGCCTTTCCCGCCATCCTGCTCGCGCTGGCTCTGATCGCGGTGCTCGGCTCGAAGCCGCGGAACGTGGTCCTCGCCATCGGGCTCGTCTACTTGCCGGTGTTCGCGCGCACGGTCCGCGCGGCCGTCCTGACCATCAAGCACCGGGAGTTCGTCGAGGCGGCGCGGGCGCTGGGACGGGGCGATCTCCCGCGGTTCTTCCGCCACGTCTTGCCCAATGCGGTGGCGCCCGTGCTGGTGCAGGCGAGCCTCAGCGTCTCGACGGCTGTCCTCGCCGAAGCCGCACTGAGCTTTCTCGGGGTGGGCACCCAGCCGCCGGCGCCATCCTGGGGCAGCATGCTGTCCGAGAGCCGCGCCTTCATGGAGGTGGCCCCGTGGACCGCGGTGTTCCCCGGCGCGGCGATCATGATCGCGGTGCTCGGCTTCAACCTACTCGGCGACGGGATCCGGGATCTGCTCGACCCCCGTCTTCGAAACTTGTGATCTCGACCGGAGGGCGGTGAGATGCCGCACGCGCACGTCAACGGGGTTTCCCTCTACTACGAGGACGCTGGTCTCGGTCGGCCGCTCGTACTGGCCCATGGGTTTTCGGCCACGGCGCGCATGTGGGAGGGGCAGGTCGCGGCCTTCCGGGATCGCTACCGGGTCATCACCTACGACGCCCGTGGCCAGGGGCGCTCGGAGGTGCCCGCCGATCCCACGGCGTATTCCCAGCCGACCATGGTGGAGGACCTGCGGCAGCTCATCGCCTACCTCCACCTGGATCGCCCCGTCGTGTGCGGCCTCTCCATGGGCGGCAACGTGGTGCTGAACATGGCTCTGGCCCACCCCGAGGCAGTGGCCGGGGTGGGCGTGTGCGGTACCGGCGCGGGCTCGGAGGACCCAGAGGCCTGGGCCGTGACGATTCAGGGATGGATCGACCTCCTCGAAGGGCCCGGCATCGAAGCCTTCGCCGGAATGTACCTGGCGGATCCCATCCTTGCCGACTATGCCGATCGGAGCCCGGCCGCGCGCGAGTTCCTCTGGAATGCCATCACGTCGAATACGGCCCGCGGCCTCGCGCTTGGACTCCGGGGAGTCGTCGGCCGGCGTCCGACCGTCTATTCCTTGCGCGATCGGTTGGCCTGCCTGGCCGTGCCCGCGACGATTGTGGTCGGCGACCGCGACCACTGGTGCACGCAGGTCTCGGCGTTCCTGGCCGCCACGATCCCCAAGGCCGAACTCGTGGAGATCGCCGATTCCGGGCACATGTCCAATCTGGAGCAACCGGAACAGTTCGACCGCGCGTTGAGGGGTCTTCTGGAGCGGGCAGGAAGCTCCGCGGCGTAGCAGATCCCGGCGGGCCTGGTGTCGACGGGTCAATCCCGTCTCGGCCCCCTGTTCATTCTTGCCCCCCGTCGCGAGGTCGCATCAGGATCTCGATGGCGCGCGCCGCGTCGGCGCGCTGGAGGCCGCGGCCTGGATCCGTCAGGAGGAGCCGGTCGCGTAGCGCGCCCATGTTGGGGTGGTCGTCCACGATCACGTAGCCGACCACCGCGTGCCCCTCGAGCCAGATCGCGATCTCATCGCCCCGGTCGGCGCCGGGGGGCCCGAGCGGGGTCTTGTCGATGACGGAGCCGGTGAACCCCGCCGCGTCGAGCATCGCCTGGAGCTCGGCGACGGTCTTGCCGTACCGCCAGGTGGACGAGACGACGACGTCGGCGCCGGCCCCCGCCACGATCTCGTTCAGCACCTGGATGCACGGGGCCTCGAGATCTCCGTAGCGATCCCACCGGCGGATCGGCGCCAGCACCCCGTCGATGTCGAGGAAGACCACCCGGCGCGTCACCTCACGCGGGCGCGAAGATCCCGTCGGCGCGCGGCTGGGCCGATGACGCCTCGGCGGGCCCCGACGGGGCCGGCGGCGAGAAGGCGGCATCACGCTGGAGCAGCGGCATGACGCGGTCGGCGAAGAGGCGCATGTTGAGCTCGGCCTCGTGGTGCGGCATCCCGCCGAAGGCGAACTCGGTGACGAGGTGGTCGAGGCCGGTGAGCCGCCGCAGCTCGGCCAGCTGCTGGAGGCAGTCGTCGGGCGTGCCGACGACCTGGATCTTCACGTAGAAGTCGGCGGCCTTCTGACGGAACGTCGCGTCCTTCATCTTGGCGTAGGTCTTGGCGGTCGCGCCGTACGACTCGTAGCCCTTGACCGAGGCGAGGTGGCCGTCCGAGAAGTGGTAGTGGGCGTCGATCGAGTCGAACTTGCGGCTGAGGTACTTCACCGCCCGCTCCTGGGCCTCCGCCCGGCTCTCGGCGACCGAGATGTTGGTGAGGATGATCGGCGGCCGCGGCGCGTGCCCCACGCTCTGCGCGGTCTCCCGGTAGCGCTGGATGTCCTCGGCCGCCTTCGGCCACTCGTTCTGCATGATGACCAGCACGCCGAAGCCGAGCTTCGCCATGATCTCGGCCGACTCCGGGCTGACCGACGAGGCGTAGATGCGGCGCTCCGGGTGGGAGATCGGGCGCGGGCGAATCGACGTGCGCGGGATCTTGAAGAACTCGCCCTCCCACTCGAAGACGTCCTGGCTGAGGGCCCGGACCACGATCTGCGCGGTCTCGACGAAGCGGGCGCGCGCCTCCTCCATCGGGATGCGGAATCCCGCGTACTCGACGCTCGCGGCGCCGCGGCCGAACCCGAGCAGGCACCGGCCGCCCGACAGGATGTCGAGCAGCGCGATCTCCTCGGCGATCCGGACCGGGTCGTGCCACGGCAGGACGATCACCGCGGTGCCGAGGATGACGCGCTTCGTCCGGCCCGCGAAGTAGCTCAGGAGCTGGGTCGGGGAGGGCGACATGGCGTAGCCGGTGAAGTGGTGCTCGAGCGCGAAGAGCGAATCGAACCCGAGCGGCTCGGCGAGGTCGCCCAGCGCCAGGTGGTCGGAGAGCACGGCCGCGTCGGGCCGGCCTTCCTGGGTCAGCATGTTCAGCGCGATCCCGACCTTCATGGCCGCCTCCTTGCCCGGACGAGCCGGTGTGTCACCGGAAGAACATAGCAGGAAAGGGGTTGTTCGGGAGAGGGCATGGTGTGAGGGCTAGTCGCGGAACTCGGGAAACGCCTCGGTTCGGGCACCGAGGCTGCCGAGGGCCGCGTTCAGGTCGGCCACCCCGGTCAGGACCTTCGTCATGCCGTCCTTGTCGCGCCTGGCGCTCGCGACCGCGTATCCGGTCGCGCCCAGCGCTTGCAGAGTGCCACGGTACACGGGGCTCAGGTACCCTTCCATCCACGTGTGCACGCCGAGGGCAGCCCGCGTCCGGCCGGCCACGAGGATCACCCACTGCAGCGTGCCCCGCGAGTTCTCCCGGATGTCGACCAGCGTCTTCAGGTCCTCGACGCCGAGGGAGATCGTGCCCACGTCCGCCACCACGCCGTACGCCATCCCGCGCCACCACGACCGCTTGAAGTTGTGCGAGACGACTCGGCGGATCTCCGCCTCCAGATCGCGCGCATCCACGAACCGTCGGTACGGAGTCACCAGCCCCACGACGCGGTGGCGATTGAGGGTGCGGAGCTCCCAGAACATCCATCCGGGTTGGCCGAGGTCGGTCCGCGGTCGCAGAGCTCCCGGCAAGGAGGCCGCCCCGACGATGGCGGGCAGGTCCGGACCTGCGGTCATCGGCTCGACCGGTTCAGGCTACGTCGCGCTGGCGGGCGGAATTGTAGTTGGTGTCGTACCACCAGTCGAGATACGCCGCGTACGTGATGGGTGGATACCGCGGGGGATTGCCCGGCCCCTGGCAGGTGGCGAGGCACGCGATCTCGGTGTCCAGATGCGGGCCCATGAAATAGGGGATCGCGTACCGCGGACGCCCCACCGGGGGCAGGGCCCGGTGGGGCGTGGACTTGAACCGGCCGTTGGTCCAGCGCTGCAGCATGTCGCCCGAGTTCACCGCGAAGGAGCCGGGCACGTACGGGACGTCGACCCACGCGCCGTCCGGCATGCGCACCTGGAGCCCGGGCACCTCGCTCTGGGCGAGAAACGTCATGAAGTTGGCGTCGGTGTGCGGCGCGATGCCGAACTGGTTCGGCTCGGCGGTCACCGGCGGGTAGTGGGTGAGGCGGAAGCTGAACTGGCTCTCGGCGAAGGCGCCGTCGAAGGTATCCGGCGGCAGGTCGAGGGCCGTCGCGCAGAGCGGCAGGAGCTGCCGGCCCAGGGCGTCCACCGCGTCGGTGTAGGCGAGCACCGCCTCGCGAAAGCCGGGCAGATCCGCCGGCCACTGGTTCGGCCCCGCGAAGCGCCGTCCCGCGCGCACGAGCGGGTCGTCGGGGGTGCGCTCGCGCTTGATGAAGAACGCCTCGTTGAGGTCGGGCTTGTCGTTGGCGTTCACGTCCGAGGTCCACACCGCGTACCGTCCGAGCATCATGTATCCGTTGTTGTGCTCGTTCATGCGCAGGGCGAGCTTGCCCTCCATGGGCTGCGCGTGAAAGCGCCGGGCCTCGGCGAAGGTGGCGTCGATCAGGGGCTGGGCAATGCCGTGGTTCACGATCACGAAGAAGCCGACGTCCCGCAGGGCGTGGCCCAGCTCGGCGGCGGCGGCGGCGTACGCACCCGGGCGCTTCTCGAGGTAGGGCGCGAGGTCGATGACGGGAATCATGGTGCCGGCCGGCCGGCCGCTCGCGCGCGGCCGTTGCGCAGCAGCGCGCCCGGCAGCTCGCCGTCCACCGCGACCACGTCGTGCCCGCCGCGCCGGACGATCGTGCCATTCACGATCACCGCCTCGATGCCGCTCGCGTCGGCGACCAGGCGATCGGCCCCGGCGGGCAGGTCGTGCACCCGGCGGAGCTTGCTCGCCCCCACGGTGGCCGGGTCGAAGACGACGACGTCGGCGGCGAGGCCGACCGCGAGGCGACCCCGGTCGGTGATCCCGAACACCTCCGCCGGCCGCGAGGTGAGCATGCGGATCGCCTCGGGCAGCGCGATCGCCTGCTTCTCCCGCACCCAGCGGCTCAGCAGGTAGGTCGAGAAGCACGCGTCGCAGAGCTGGCTCGCGTGGGCGCCCGCGTCGGACAGCCCGAGCACCGCGTCGGGCTCGGCGAGCAGCTCGGCCACCTCGTCCTCGTCGTGGTTGAAGACCGCCATGCGGAACCGCGCATCCAGGTTCGTCGCGAGGGCCAGGTCCAGCGCGAGGTCGATGGGGTGCACGTCCCGCTCCGCCGCCACCTCGGCCACCGTGTGCTCCTCGAGCGACGGATCGGGCGGGTACCAGGAGATCCACGTCCGCGCCCAGCTCAGCCCGGCGAACACCGCGCCCTTCCTCGGGCGGTCGAAGCTCTCTTTGAACGCGCGCCGGAACTCCGGGTCGCCGTAAAGCCGGACCTTGCCGGGGAAGTCGGCGACCGAGATCGGCTTGAACACCGACATGCTCTCGAAGATGAACGGCTCCCGGAACTGGAACTCGAAGTTGAGCGTCCGGCAGGTGACCTGGGGGACCACCTGCAGACCCTGCTTGACCAGCGCGCGCGACTTCTCGAGCAGCTCGCGGTGGGAGCCGGGGCCCATCATGCCGGCCAGGAGCGCGGTCCAGGTCACCGGACGGCCGGTGGACCGGGCCAGGGCCTCGAACTCCTTGAAGAACAGATCGCGGCCGACCGTGGCCTGGACGATGCCGCGTCCCGCCTCGCCCAGCGCTCCCGCCAGCGCCTCGATCTCGGCGTACTCGGCGGCGCGGCTCGGCACCGGCTTGCCCGCGTAGCCGATGTGGGTGGACGCCTTCGAGGTCGCGAAGCCGATCGCGCCCGCGTCGATCGCCTCGCGCACCAGCGCCCGCATCCGGGCGGTCTCGTCCGCGGTCGCCGGCCGCTCGGTCGCGTCCTCCCCCATGACGTAGAGCCGCAGCGGCGTGTGGCCCAGGAGCACCGCCACGTTCAGCGCGGTGCCGCGGCGCTCGACCGCGTCCAGATACTCGGGGAAGGTCTCGAACGGCCACGCCTCGCCGAGCCCCGCCTCCAGCGCGGCGAGGCTCATGCCTTCCACCTTCTCCAGCGTGCGCATGATGAGGCCGCGGTGGTCCGGGCGCGTCGGCGCGACGCCGAAGCCGCAGTTGCCCATCACCACCGTGGTCACCCCGTGCCAGGGCGAGATCGTGAGCATCCGGTCCCACATCACCTGCGCGTCGTAGTGGGTGTGGACGTCGATGAAGCCGGGGGCCACCACGAGCCCGTCGGCCTCGATCGTCCGCGCGGCGGTGCCCTTCACCTCGCCGAGCGCGGCGATCCGGCCGCCCCGCACGCCGACGTCGCCCCGCACGCCCGGCCGTCCGGTGCCGTCCACGACGGTGCCGCCCCGGATGACGAGGTCGAAGTCCATGGCTCAGGCCCTCGCGAGGCCGTACAGCTCGGCCACGTTGTCGTGGAGGATGAGGCGCAGCTCGGCGGGGGTCAGGTGGGCCGCGTGCTTGGCGAGCAGCTCCTGGGAGTGGGGCCACGTCGAGTCGCTGTGCGGGAAATCGTTGGCCCAGAGCAGCCGGCGGATATTGCACAGGTCCTTCATCTGGAAGGCGACCCAGTCGTCCTGGAAGGTCGTGTAGACGTGCTCGCGGAAGTACTCGCTCGGCATCTTCGTGAGCGTGCCCGACGGCAGCCAGAAGCGGTGCCGGTCGTAGGCGTGGTCCATGCGGTACATGAAGTGGGGCACCCACCCCGCGTCGGCCTCGACGCAGACCAGGCGCAGGCGGGGATGCCGCTCGAAGACGCCGCCGAACACGAAGGTCCCGACCAGGTCCTGGCAGCCGCGGATGATCGACATGAACGCGTTGAGCTTGGGCCCGCGCACCCTGAACGTGTCCTGCTGGCTCGTGAGGATGTGGAAGGAGAGCGGCAGGCCGAGATCGATCGCCGCCTCGTAGAACGGCGCGTAGACCGGGTCGTGGTAGTCGGCCACCGCCGGGTTGCCCGGCAGCATCACGCCGCGCAGCCCGAGATCCCGGATCTTCCG
>DATFGS010000188.1:0-3375 GCA_035249225.1 Candidatus Methylomirabilota bacterium
CCGGCGCGCGGGTCGCGACCACGCCGCGCTCCAGCACGTTCTCCGGCGGGCGGATGCCGCGCCCGCTCGCCGCCGCGAAGCTCGCGCGGTCCGGCCGGAGATCCACGGCGCCGCGGACCGGCTGGAGCTGACGCGTGTCCACCTGCCGGATGCGCGCCTCGCCGACGGGCCCGCGCCCGAAGCGGTCCGGGCGCACCGCGACCACCGCGTTCTGCACGCCGACGTTCCGGTACACGTTGATGTTGGTCACGTTGACGACCGTGGTGCGGTTGACGACCACGTTGTTGACCACGCGCGGCCCGCCCCAGCCGCCCCACCAGGCGCGGCCGACGAAGCCCGGGCGCCCCCACCACGGCACGCACGGCTCGCCCCAGCCGAGCGCGACCCAGCTGACGAAGGGCGCGCCGATGGTGACCTGTATGCCGGGCGCGCCGAAGAAGGCCACGAGCGCCGGGGCGTAGACCGGGCGCACCACCACTGGCCCGGGCGCCCAGGCCCAGACGCGGTCGAGGTGCACCCAGCGGCCGTAGTGATACGGCGCCCAGCCCCACGGCGCGGTGTCCACCCAGCTCCAGCCGAACCGCGGATCCCAGACCCAGCGGCCGGTGGTGTAGGGCGCCCAGTCCGTCGCGACGCCTTCCGGCACCCACACCGAGCCATACTCGGGCACCACGCGCCAGTTGCCGTGCTGATCGAGATCGTCCACTCCGGAGATCGTCTGGGGCACGTAGCGCGCGCTCACGGTGTCCACGAGCGCCTCGGTGCGCGCGTAGTTCCAGCGGTCCCACACGTCCTGCTCGGGCGCGACGAAGGTCTGCACGGCCGCGCCGCCGCCCGCGAGCACCACCTGCTCGCTGGCCGCGATGCCGACCACCTGGCCGCCGGCCGGCGTCATGCTCGCGGTGCCGCCGCGCCGAGTGATGAAGGACGTGCGGTCGGGCGCCACGTCGACGCGGTAGTAGCCGGGCCGCGCGATGGTGAACGCGGCGGCGGGCGTGTCGAGCTCCACCGTGCGCCCGCCGTCCAGCGAGCGCAGGTCCAGCGAGACGTGGCCGGCCGCCACCTTGATCTGGAGGAAGTCGGGCTCGTGGTTCTCGAGGCCGAGCTGGCTGTCGCCCCAGGCCCGCACGAAGCTGCGCGAGTCGATCTGCATCTCGAGGTTGCCGCGGTTGCCGGTGTAGAGCTGGTCGCCGGGGGCCAGCGGGGTGTTCACCTGCGCGGGCGCCCAGTCGTCGCCGCCGGGACGCCAGAACGAGACCTCGCCGTTGGTGTAGCTCAGGCGGGGCGGCGTCGGGGCGGGGTTCTGACTGTCGTCGGCCTCGCCGTCCTCAGGAGCGGCGGCGGTCGGCGGCGCGGGCGGAGCGGGAACGGCCGGTGAGGCGGCGCGCGCCAGCGGCGCGGCCCCCACGAACAGAGTCAACGCCAGGAAGCTGGCGATTATCTTCTTGAAGGTGCTGATCATGGTGACCTCCGTGCTCGTGCGTCACTTGGGTGGCGTCTGCGGAGGCGGCGGCGGAGGCGTCCCCGCCGGCGGGGCCGGGGTCCGGGCGGGAAGGTCGCGCCCCGGCACCTGATGCCCCTTGGCGTACATGCACTGGACATAGGCGTTGTCGTAGCGGCGCTGCACCTCGAACGACGGCGCGTCCATGAAGGCGCCCTTCACCTGCCTGGCGGCCCAGTCTCGGCAGATGCCCACGTCGGCCTGGAACTGCTCGAAGGGCCGGCCGCTGCCCGGCAGGACCATCACGCTGGGGCCGGCGGGCGCGGTCGCGCAGCCCGCGCAGAGCCCCACGCCCAGCACGGTCGCCGCCACCGCCGTCACGCTCCATCCTCCATGCATCGTCATCTCCTGGTGTTCCGGTTCGGGGTTACATGCAATCAGACGAGGGCCGTCCGGGGACATTCGGGTAGAAACGACGGTCAGATCCAGTCTACGGCGGGTGTAAACGACCGCGGGGTGGGCTGCGTCTAAGGCCCGTCGAGGCTCAGCCGGCCAGCGCCCGGCGCATCCGCTCCAGGCCCTCGGTCAGGATCGACCGCGGGGAGCCGAAGTTGAGCCGCACGAAGCCCTGGCCGCCCCGGCCGAAGAGGGCCCCGTCGTTGAACGCCACCTTCGCGCGCTCGAGGAAGAACGTGAAGGGATCCGCGGCGGCCGGTCCTGCGTTCCGGCAATCGAGCCAGGCGAGGTAGGTCCCCTCCGGCGGGGTCATGGTGACGCCGGGCAGATGCCGGCGCACGTAGTCGGCCAGGTAATCCCGGTTGGCCTCGAGGTAGCGCATCAGCTCGCCGAGCCACGCGTCCCCGTCGCGATAGGCCGCGAAGGCGGCGGCGTAGCCCAGGACGTTGACCTGCGCCTGCACGTAGTCGCCGCGCGCGGCCAGGAAGCGCTCGCGCAGCGACGCGTTCGGGATCACCGCCACCGAGACCTTGAGCCCGGCCAGGTTGAACGTCTTGCTGGGCGCCATCAGGGTGATCGTGCGCCGCTCGATCTCGGGGCCGAGGGAGGCCATCGGGACGTGGCGCTGGCCCTGGTAGAGCAGATCGCAGTGGATCTCGTCGGCGATGATCGGCAGGTCGCGCTCGAGGCAGATCCGCGCCATGCCCATGAGCTCGTCCCGGGTGAACACGCGTCCCACCGGATTGTGCGGGTTGCAGAGCAGGAAGGCGCGGGTGCGGGCGTGGATGGCGCCGCGGAACGCGTCGAGGTCCACCGCGTAGCGGCCGTCCCGGTCGCGGGCCAGCGGAATCTCGTCGCGGGTGAGCTCGTGATTGCCCGGGGAGCGGAGGATGGGCGGGTAGACCGGCACCTGCATCAGGAGCCCGTCGCCCGGCTTCGTCAGCGCGTGGCAGGCCACGTTGAAGCCGGGGATCACCCCGGCGATCATGACCACCGCCTCCGGCGACACCGTCCAGCCGTAGCGCTTCTGCAGGCGGTCCACGAACACCTGGGCGAACTCCGGCTCCTCGAAGCCGTAGCCGTAGACGCCGTGCTCGACCCGCTCGCGGAGCGCGCGCACCACCGGCTCCGGCGACATGAAGTCCATGTCGGCGACCCAGAGGGGGAGCACGTCGGCGGGGTATTTCCGCCACTTGTTGCTGGCGGTCGAGCGGCGCTCGATGACGCGGTCGAAGTCGTAGGCCATGGCGGTCACCCCGGAAAGACGAAGCCCCTCACCCTGCCCTCTCCCCGCAGGGGAGAGGGTGGAGGGCAAGGGGCCGTGGTCACGGCAGAGCGTCTAGAGACAGGATTCGAAGAGGCCCGCGGCGCCCTGACCGCCGCCGATGCACATCGTCACCACGCCGTAGCGCGCCTTGCGCCGCAGCATCTCGTTGGCGATGGTGCCGACCATGCGCGAGCCGGTCATGCCGAAGGGG
>DATFGS010000189.1:0-3236 GCA_035249225.1 Candidatus Methylomirabilota bacterium
CCCTGATCGCGCTGGCCACGTCGCCCGCGGGCGCCGCGTGGGGCCAGACGCTCGACCTGACCGCCGAGATCGCCCGCCTGCGCGCCCGGCTCGCCGCCAACAGCGCCCAGGAGCAGCAGTGCCTGGCCGGCTCCACGCAGCCGGTGTGGACAGCGTCGCTCGCCACCGATCTCCAGGCGCTCCAGGCCCGGGCCAGCCAGGCCGCCGCCGAGGGCACCAGCGCCGAGGCGCAGCGCTGGCGAGAGCTCGCGCGCAAGGCCGCGGTCCTCGAAGCCCGCACGACCGCCAACGCGCGGAGCGGCGCCGAGCTGTTCCAGAGCCAGCAGATCGGGCTCGACTGCCTCGACCGCTTCGCGGCCGAGCGCGAGGCGCTGCGCGCGTCGCTCGAGATCGCGGTGGCGGACCCCGCGGCCTACGGACACTCGCTCGCCGAGGCTCGCGAGCACGGCACCGCGCGCCTGCGCCAGGACCTGGCGCGGCTGCAGGAGCGAAGCCGCGCGCTGTCGGCGCAGTGGAAGGTCACCCCGGCCGATGCGGGCGCCGGCGCGCAGGCGCTGCGAGCCGAGATGGCCGACCTGAAGCGGCGGAACACCGCGGCGCTCGAGAGCGACCCGGCGCGCGCGCTGGCCGATCCGGCCCTGCGGGCCGCCGAGGCCCTGGTGGCGACCACGGAAGCGTGGGACCGGGAGCGCGCGGCGATCGGCCGCATGAGCGCGGCAAGGGACGAGGCGGAGCGCCGGAAGGCCCTGCTGGAGCGCGACGACGCCGCGCGACAGGCGCGCGACTACTGGGCCAGCGCGGAGCGGCTGCTCGGCCGGCGGGGTCCGGAAGGGGCGCCTAGCCGGGGAACAGCTTCTCCAGCATCTGTCGGAACTCCTTGAGCTTGAACGGCTTGGTCACCACCGGCGCCTTCGAGTCGGTGAGAAACTTCCGGTACCCCGGGGCCTCGTCCTCGCCGGTGATGAAGACGAAGAAGGGCGCCGCGTCCGGCCTGAGCCGCCGGATCTCCTGGTAGAGCTTCGGCCCGTCCACCTGCGGCATCTGCAGATCGCTGACCACCAGATCGTAGGTCTGCGTCTCGAGCAGCTTGAGCGCGGCCATCCCGTCTTCCGCCGGGTCGACGGTGTGGCCGTCCGCGGACAGGGCCTCCACCATCAACTCCCGCATGTGCTCCTGATCGTCCGCGACGAGAACCCGCAGGGTGCGCATGACCCCGAGTCTAGCAGATGCCCGCGGGCGGACGTATCGCTTCCGGGACATTGACGGGCCCGGCCGGCATTCCCACACTGGGCCCGTGCTCGCGCGCGTCCGCTCCGCCACGCTCAGCGGCGTCGAGGCCGCCACCATCTTCGTGGAGGTGGACGTGACCGCGGGGCTGCCGTCCTTCACCACCGTCGGCCTCCCCGACTCGACGGTGCGCGAGAGCCGCGACCGGGTGCGCGCGGCCATCCGCAACGCGGGCTTCGAGTTCCCGATCGACCGCATCACGGTGAACCTCGCGCCCGCGGATCTCCGCAAAGAGGGGGCGGCATTCGATCTGCCCACCGCGATCGGCATCCTGTGCGCCACCGAGCTGATCAAGCCCGGTGCCCGCCTCGACCGCGCGCTCGTGATGGGGGAGCTCTCGCTCGACGCCAGCGTGCGTCCGGTACGCGGCGTGCTGCCGGTGGCCCTGCACGCCCGCCGACAGGGCTTCACGCCTCTCCTCGTGCCCGCCGCCAACGCCGCGGAGGCTGCGGTGGTCGCCGGCATCGACGTGATTCCCATCGGCACGCTGCACGACGCCGTCCAGTACCTCAACGGCGAGCGGGAGATCGGCTCGGCCGCCGGCGCGGGCCAGCCCGACGCCGGCGCGGGAGGCGACGGCCTCGACTTCGTCGACGTGCGCGGCCAGGCGCACGCCAAGCGTGGACTCGAGATCGCCGCCGCGGGCGGGCACAACGTCCTGATGATCGGGCCGCCCGGCACCGGCAAGACCATGCTGGCCCGGCGGGTGGCCTCGATCCTGCCCCCGCTCTCGCTCGAGGAGGCCATCGAGGCCTCCACCATCTGGAGCGTGGCCGGGCTTCTCGGTGCCGAGCACGGCCTGCTGACCACGCGGCCGTTCCGCAGCCCGCACCATACCGCGTCCGAGGCCGGCCTCATCGGGGGCGGCGGCGTGCCGCATCCGGGCGAGATCAGCCTCGCCCATCACGGCGTGCTCTTTCTGGACGAGCTGCCCGAGTTCTCCCAGCGGGTGCTGGAGGCCCTCCGCCAGCCGCTCGAGGACGCGCGCGTCGTGGTCTCCCGCGCCGCCGGCACCGCGAGCTTCCCCGCCCGCTTCCAGCTCGTCGCCGCCGCCAACCCCTGCCGCCGCGGCTGCGCCTCGATCCCGACCTGCGCCTGCTCGCCCGCCGAGCGTGCCCGCTATCTCGCCCGGCTCTCGCGGCCCCTGCTCGATCGCATCGACCTCCACCTCGAGATCCCCAACCTGGCCTACGCGCAGCTCACCGACGCGGCGGCGGGAGAGCCGTCCGCGGTCATCCGCGCACGCGTCCTCACCGCCCGCGCCCGCCAGGCCGCCCGCTTCGCCGGCACCGCCACCCTCGTCAACGCCCGCATGTCGGGCCGGCAGACCCGCCGCCACTGCGCGCTGCCCCCCGACGCGGCGCGGCTCCTCGGCCTGGCCATGACCCGGCTCGGCCTCTCCGCGCGCGCGCACGATCGCCTGCTCCGCGTGGCCCGCACCATCGCCGATCTCGCGGGCGCCGACGCGATCGCCGCCGAGCACGTCTCCGAGGCCGTGCAGTACCGCGGGCTCGACCGCGCGCGGTGACCGACCTCGCCACCGCTCAGCCGCGCCGGGAGATCCTCCCCACCACCTCCAGCTTCACCGGAACGTCACCGATGCGCTCCGGCGCCGATACTCCGGCGGGCAGCGGCTCGCGCAGATTCACCTTGAGCGCATAGTCCTCTCCGACCTTGGTGATCCCGACGCCGACCACGCCGGGCAGCGCGGTCAGCAGCGCCTTGGCGGATTCCTTCGCGGCTCGCGCCTGCTCGAGGCTGATGGGCATGCGGCCGCTTACGCGAGCTTCACCTTGAGGGCCTTGAGCACCGCGTCGATCGGATTGGCATACGTGAGCCCCTTGCCGTTGGCCCCCCCGTGATCGCCGCCCGCAAAGAGCAGGGCGGCGGCCAGCCTCTGGTCGTCGACGATGAGCGAGCCGCTGTCTCCCGCGTCGCTGAACGACCTG
>DATFGS010000190.1:0-1328 GCA_035249225.1 Candidatus Methylomirabilota bacterium
CGCGCTTCTCCCACACCGTCGGCGCCGAATAGCTCAGCGGTTCACGAGGTAGATCCCGAGGGCGACGAGCGCCGCGGCGGCGCCCAGGTTGGCGCTCAGCGGATCGCCCAGCAGCACCCGGCCCGCCAGCACGCCCGCGAGCGGCGTCCAGAAGAGGTACGGGGCGAGATCGGAAGCGGGGTAGCGCCGCAGCAGCCAGAACCACGCGAGGTAGGACGCGAACGCCACGATCACCGCCTGGTAGGCGAGCGCGGCGAGGACCGGCACGGTCGGGGCGACGACGCCCGGCTCCTGCAGGGCCAGCGACGCGCCGATCAGCGCCACGCTCGAGATCGCGAGCTGGTAGAAGAGCATGCGCGACGGCGTGAGCGGCACGCGGCCGCCCTTCTTGACCACGACGGTGGTGGCGCCCCAGAGGAAGCCGGCGGCCAGCTCGAGCATGTCGCCGAGCAGCTCGCGGCCCGAGGGCAGGTAGAGCGCGTCCGCGCTGGCCAGGCAGAGTCCCGCGAAGGCCACGACGAGGCCGGCGGTGCGCGCCCGCGTCAGACGCTCTCCCGGGATGTAGCGGTGCGCGCCCAGCGCCACGAAGAAGGGCGCCGAGTAGAGGAAGATCACGCTCCGCGAGGCGGTGGTGAAGGCCAGGCCCCAGTAGATGAGCGCGACCTCGCCCGCGAACAGCAGCCCGATGAGGAGGCCGAAGGGCCCGGTGCCGTCGCGGCGGAACATCGGCTCGCCGCGGAATCCGCACCAGACCCAGACGAGCGCGGCGGCCACCAGCGAGCGCAGCCCCGCGCCCAGCAGGGGCGAGATGCCGGCCACGCCCACCTTGATCGCGACCTGGTTCAGGCCCCAGACCAGGCAGCAGAGCAGCAGGAGGGCGACGGGGAGCGCGCCCAGCCGGCCGGACCCGCTCACGCGCGGCGGGGCCGGCGCCACCAGATCGCGAGCAGGACGAGGACCGCGCCCAGGCTCAGCCCGACGCCGGCCCACTCGGCGGCGCCGGGGCGATGCTCGAGCTCCACGGACGATGCGGCGGCCACGAGCGCGACCTCGAGCAGGCCCCGCTCGTCGCGACGCGTCGCCAGGGCGGCGCCGTCGGCCCGGGCGAGCCAGAGGGGCGAGTAGGCGATCGGCAGCGGTACCCATCCCGGCGCGGCTCCGGGCACGGCGATCCGCCAGCGCTGAGGCCCGGCGGGCACCGGCAGGGGGGCGGTTTCCTCCATCGCGAACAGCCTGAACGAGCCTATGCGGGACAGTCGCCTAACCGATTGATTGTCAGTGAGGAACTCGGCCTTGCTCTCGTCCTCCTCGAGCGCGACGACCAGGCC
>DATFGS010000191.1:0-3819 GCA_035249225.1 Candidatus Methylomirabilota bacterium
ATTAGGTAACCGGGGAGCCTTGCGGTGCCCACGCTCCTGACGCTCACGATCAACGGGGAAGAGCGCGACGTCCTCGCGCCGGCGCACAAGACCCTGCTCGAGGTGCTGCGCGAGGAGCTGAACCTCACCGGCACCAAGCACGGCTGCGAGCTGGGCGAATGCGGCACGTGCACGGTGCTGGTGGACGGCGATCCGGTGCTCTCGTGCCTGGCGCTGCCCATCGAGTGCCAGGGCCGCGAGATCAGGACGGTGGAGGGCATGGCGGAGGGCGGCCGGCTCCACCCGCTGCAGCAGGCCTTCGCGGAGCTGGGCGCCGCCCAGTGCGGCTACTGCACGCCCGGCATCCTCCTCACCGCGGAGGCGCTCCTGGTGGACGTGCCGAGCCCGACGCGCGACGAGATCAAGCACGCGCTCGCGGGCAACCTGTGCCGGTGCACGGGCTATACGAAGATCCTGGATGCCGTCGAGCTCGCGGCCCTGAGGATGAAGGGGGCTCGCCAATGAAGAAGGATCGCTTCTCGATCATCGGCCAGTCGCTGCCCAAGATCGACGCGTGGGCCAAGGTGGTGGGCGAGACGAAGTTCGCCGACGACATGGTGATGTCGCGCATGGCCCACGGCAAGCTGCTGCGCAGCCCCCACCCGCACGCCCTGATCAAGCGGATCGACACGACGCGCGCCCGCGCGCTGCCCGGGGTCTACGCGGTGATCACCGGCCACGACCTGCCGCGCGTGAAATTCGGCATCCTCCCGGTGTCGCAGGACGAGGAGGCGCTCTGCGTCGAGAAGGTGCGCATGGTCGGCGACGCGGTGGCGGCGGTGGCCGCGGTGGACGAGGAGACGGCGGAGCGCGCCACCGAGCTGATCGAGGTGGAGTACGAGCCGCTGCGCTCGCTCATGTCCATCCAGGACTCGCTGGCCCACCCGGAGGTGCGCATACACGAGTACGGGGACCGGCCGAACGTGCACAAGGCGGTGTCGCTGCAGTTCGGCGACGTCGAGGCCGCGTTCGCGTCCGCCGATCTGGTGCGGGAAGACGTCTTCTACTTCGAGGGCAACACGCACCTGCCGATGGAGCAGCACTCGGCGCTGGCCCAGTGGGGGGCGGACGGCAAGCTCACCCTGTGGTCCTCCACCCAGACGCCGCACTACGTGCACCGGCTGCTCGCCAAGATCCTCGACGTCCCGCAGGCGCACATCCGCGTGGTGGCGGCCCCGGTGGGCGGCGGCTTCGGCGGCAAGCTCGACCCGTTCGCCCACGAGATCGCGGCGTGCAAGCTCTCGCAGCTCACCGGGCGGCCAGTCAAGTTCACGCTGACGCGGGAGGAGGTCTTCTACGTCCACCGCGGTCGGCATCCCGTGCTGATGTGGATCAAGACCGGGTTCAAGCGAGACGGCGCCATCACCGGCATGCACTTCCGCTCCTGGCTCGACGGGGGCGCCTACGGCTCCTACGGGGTGGCCTCCACCTTCTACACCGGAGCGCTCCAGACCGTCACCTACAAGATTCCGGTCTACAAGTTCGAGGGCGCGCGCGTGTTCACGAACAAGCCGCCGTGCGGCCCCAAGCGCGGCCACGGGACGCCCCAGCCCCGCTTCGCGATGGAGTGCCAGATCGACAAGGCGGCCGAGCAGCTCGGGCTCGATCCGGCCGACATGCGCCGGCGCAACCTGGCCGAGCCCTTCGTGAAGACCGCGAACCACCTGACCGTGACCACGATCGGCCTCGGGGAGTGCATCGATCGCGTGGTCGAGGCCTCCGGCTGGCGGGAGAAGCGCGGGAACCTGCCGCCCGGGAAGGGAATCGGCATCGCGTGCTCGTCCTATCTCACCGGCGCGGGCACCGCGATCTACTGGAACGACATGCCGCACTCCGGCGTGGTGGTGCGTGCCGACCGCAGCGGGCTGGTGGCGGTGCTCTGCGGGGCCACCGACATCGGTCAGGGCTCGGACTCGATCCTGGCCTACCTGGTGGCCGAGGTGCTGGGCATCGAGCCGAAGGACATCCGCGTGCATCCGGCGGACACGGACCTCACCCCGGTGGATCTGGGCTCCTACTCCTCGCGGGTGACGCTCATGGCCGGCAACGCGGCGATCCAGGCCGCCGAGCGGCTGCGCGAGAAGATCTTCGCGGCGGTCGCGCGCAAGCTGGAGGTGCCGGCCGATCGGCTCGCGGTCGGGGAGCGCCGCGTGTTCGTGCAGGACGATCCCGAGCACGGCGTCTCGTTCCCGGAGGCGGTGGTGCTGGCCGAGAGCATGTGGGGCGTGCTCGCCTTCCCCGGCTCCTACGCGCCGCCCAAGCGCGCCGGCAAGTACAAGGGCGGCGGGGTGGGGCCCTCGCCCTGCTACTCCTACTCGGCCTGCGTGGTCGAGGTGGACGTGGATCGCCAGACGGGCCTGGTCACGCCCACCGAGGTGTGGATCGCCCACGACGTGGGCCGCGCGCTGAACCCGCTGCTCGTGGAGGGCCAGGTCGAGGGCTCGATCTACATGGGCCTGGGCGAGGTGCTGATGGAGGAGCAGGTCTTCCGCAAGGGCGTCCACAAGATCCCCTCGCTGCTCGAGTACAAGAGCCCGACCACGCTCGAGACGCCGGAGATCCACACGATCCTGGTGGAGAGCGACGATCCGGAGGGCCCGTTCGGCGCCAAGGAGGCCGGGCAGGGGCCGCTCCTGCCGGTGATCCCGGCGGTGGCCAACGCGGTGCACGACGCGGTCGGGGTGCGCATCGACGAGACCCCGATCACGCCGGAGAAGGTGACGAAGGCCATGGACGGCAAGCGGCAGGGCAAGTCGGCGCGGGTCGGCCCCGAGCGGCTGCCCGTGTTCACGTTCCCGGAGCCGAAGATCGTCGAGTCCGCCTTCGGCCAGCCCGCCGAAGCGGTCGCGGTGAGGCCGTTCGCGTCATGATGCGCCTGCCGCCGTTCCAGTATCTCGCGCCGGTGTCGGTGGCCGACGCGGTCAAGCTCATGGCCGATCACGGGCCCGAGGCCATGCTGGTGGCGGGAGGCACCGATCTCTACCCGAACATGAAGCGGCGCCAGTTCGAGCCCACCGTGCTGGTGGGCCTGCGCGGGGTCCGGGACCTGGCCGGCGTGCGCCGGCCGGGCGCGGGCGCGCTCGCCATCGGGCCGGGACCACGCTCACCGCGGTGGCACGGCACCCCGAGGTGCGCGCGCGCTACGCGGCGCTGGCCACCGCGGCGGGTGCGGTCTCCACGCCCCAGCTCCGCAACATGGGCACGCTCGGCGGCAACGTGTGCGTGGACACGCGCTGCAACTACTACAACCAGTCCTACCAGTGGCGGAAGGCGGTCAACTTCTGCATGAAGAAGGACGGGGAGATCTGTCTCGTCGCGCCGGGGAGCCCGCGCTGCTGGGCGGTGTCCTCCTCGGACACCGCGCCCGCGCTCTGGAGCCTGGGCGCGAGCGTCCGGCTCGCCGGTCCGGCCGGGGAGCGCACCATTCCGCTCTCCGCGCTCTACCAGGACGACGGCATCCAGTACCTCACGAAGCAACCGGGAGAGATCGTGACCGAGATCCTGCTGCCCCCCGCGGATGGCGCGCGCTCCGTCTACCTCAAGCTGCGCCGGCGCGGCTCCTTCGACTTCCCGGTGCTGGGCGTCGCCGCGACCGTGCACATGGACGGCGAGACGGTGCGCCAGGCCCGCATCGTGCTGGGCGCGGTGGCCTCGCTGCCGCGGGAGGCGCCGGAAGCGGCCCGCCTGCTGGTCGGCGAGCGCCTCACCCCCGAGCTGATCGACCGCGCGGCCGACGCGGCGTACCGCCCCGCCAAGCCGCTCGACAACACCGACCTGACG
>DATFGS010000192.1:0-1851 GCA_035249225.1 Candidatus Methylomirabilota bacterium
TCGGGGAGAGGGGAGGAGGGGCGGAGGGAGTCAGTCATGCGCGGATTCGCCCCGTTTCTCGCCCACCGCCTCTTCCGCGCCCTCATCGCGCTCTGGCTCGTGTCCACCGTGGTCTTCGTGGTCATGCGCCTGTCCGGCGACCCGGTGCCGCTGCTCCTGCCCCCCGACGCGCCGCACAGCGAGATCATGCGGGTGCGCCGGGAGCTGGGGCTCGACAAGCCGCTGCCGGTGCAGTACGTGATCTTCCTGTCCAACCTGGCCCACGGGGACTTCGGCCGCTCCATCCACTTCCGCGAGCCCGCCTTCGACGTGGTGCGCGGCTACCTGGCCGCCACCCTCGAGCTCGGGCTCACCGCCTTCTTCCTCGCCGCGCTGATCGCGGTCCCGATCGGCCTCTTCTCGGCCATGCGGCGCAACACCCTGGTGGATCACGCGGCCATGGGGCTGGCCCTGATCGGGCAATCGGCGCCCACGTTCTTCCTCGGCATCCTGTTCATCCTGCTGCTGTCGCTCAAGGCCGATCTCTTCCCGACCTCGGGCCGCGGCGACTGGCACAACCTCGTCCTGCCCGCGCTGACCCTGGGCGCCTTCACGATGGCCTCCATCGCCCGGCTCACCCGCTCGGCGATCCTCGAGGTCCTCGGGGCCGACTACATCCGGACCGCGCGCGCCAAGGGCGTGTCCGAGGTATGGGTGGTGGCCAAGCACACGCTGAAGAACGCGGCTATCCCGATCGTCACGATCACCGGCCTGCAGTTCGGCACGCTGCTGGGCGGCGCGGTCGTCACCGAGACCGTCTTCTCGTGGCCGGGCATCGGGCGGCTCGCGGTGCAGTCCATCTACAACCGCGACTACGCGGTGGTGCAGTGCACGGTCTTCCTGGCCGCGCTCATGTTCGTGGTGATCAACTTCTTCGTGGATCTCATCTATGGCGTCCTCGATCCCCGCATCCGCGCCGGCTGACGCGGTCCGCACGCCCGCGGTCCGCGTGTCCGCGCGCCGCCGCCGCCGCTTCCCGGTGCTGGTGGTGGCGGGGGTGGGCTTCGTGGTGGCGCTGCTGCTGGTCGCGGCGGCCGCCCCGCTGCTCGCGCCCCAGGACCCGATCCGCCAGAGCCTGCGCGGCCGCCTCGCCGCGCCGAAGTGGCAGGGCTCCGACGGGCGCGCCCACCTGCTCGGCACCGATCACCTCGGCCGCGACGTGCTCTCGCGCGTGATCTACGGCTCGCGGGTCTCGCTCGTGATCGGCTTCGCGGCGGTGCTGGTGGGCGGCATCCTCGGCTCGGCGGCGGGGCTCGCGGCCGGCTTCAGCAGCGGACGCGTGGACGGCGTCATCATGACGGTGGCGGACGCGCAGCTCGCGTTCCCGTTCATCCTGCTCGCGATCGGGATCATCGCGGTGCTGGGCCCGAGCTTCCCCACGCTGGTGGTGGTGATCGGGCTCTCCGGCTGGGTCTCCTACGCCCGCATCCTGCGCTCGCAGGTGCTGGTGCTGCGCTCGCGGGAGTTCGTGGAGTCCATCCACGCCCTCGGCGGCTCGCTCGCCCGCGTCGTCCTGCGCCACGTGCTGCCCAACGTGCTCTCCTCCATCGTGGTCATCGCCACCCTCGAGCTGGCGCGGGCCATCGTGCTCGAGGCCACGCTCTCCTTCCTGGGCCTGGGCATCCAGCCGCCCACACCGTCGTGGGGCGGCATGGTGCAGGAGGGCCGCGAGTACCTCGACTCCGCCTGGTGGATCTCCACGTTCCCCGGGATCGTGCTCATGATCACCTCGATCGTGGTCAGCCGCACCGGCGACTGGCTCCGCGACGTGCTGGACCCGACTCTCCGCGGGGAGTAGGGCGAAAGGAGTCC
>DATFGS010000193.1:0-7541 GCA_035249225.1 Candidatus Methylomirabilota bacterium
GACCGCTCGCCCACCCGGTCGTCCACCCAGAGCTCGCCGCCCTCGGTGTGCACGCGCGGGGCCTCGATCGCGGCCTGCGGCGTGTCCCCCTGGTCCGCGAGGTTGGCGATCACCTGCGGGATGGCCGAGACGATCTTGCGCCCGCCCGGCGCCCCCACCGTGAAGGAGGGCTCGCCGTGCCGGAAGCCGAGGGCGGGCACCATGTTCACGACCGGCCGCTTGCCCGCCGCGACCGAGTTGGCGCGGCCCGGCTCCGGGTCGAACCAGAGCATGCCGTTCTGCAGCAGGATGCCGGTGCCCGGCACCACCATCCGCGAGCCCATGAACGAGACCGCGGTGTTGGTGAGCGAGACCATGTTGCGCTGGCGGTCCACCGCGCAGATGTGCGTGGTGCAGTCGCTGCCGTCGGTGGGCACCCGGCGCCGGCCCTTCGCCACCGCGGTCGCTCCTCGCCCGAGCCCGCCGACCGCCGCGTCGTGCGCCCACGCGTCCGGCAGCTTGGCGTCGCTGCGCGGGCCGCCGGCCCGCAGGCCCGCGGCGAGCTCCCGGGCGTGCTCGCTCGAGGCCAGGCCGCGCCAGGGCACGCGCACCGCGAGCGGGTCGCCCAGGTGGCGGAGCCGATCGAGGAACGCGTAGCGCACCGCCTCCGCGCGCAGATGCAGGCCGCCCGGGGTGTGGTAGCCGACCTTCGCGGCGGGGAACTGGCCGAGGACGTTCAGCATCTCGACCGCGGTCGGCCCGCCGGTGGCGCCGGGGGAGAACGCGAGGTCGAGCCGGCGGTACTTCGTCATCAGGGGCTCGAGCACGCGCGGGGCGTAGCCCGCGAGATCGGTCGCACGCAGAAAACCGCCGGTCCGCCGCATCTCCTCGTCGATGGCCTGGGCGATGGCGCCGCGATAGAACGCGCTCGGGCCGTCCTTGGCGATGAGCCGCAGGCTGCGCGCGAGGTCCGGCTGGCGCAGCACGTCGGCGGGGGCGAGGGAGGCGGGGCGGTGCACGTAGTGGCCCTCGCGCAGGTAGGTGCGCGCGGTCTCCGGGAAGACCGCGAGCTCGTCGCAGTGCGGCGCCAGGGAGAGGGTGACGTACCAGTCCACCTCGAAGCCCTTCTCGGCCAGCGCGATCGCGGGGGCCATCACGTCGGCCAGGTCCATCGTGCCGAAGCGCTCCAGCGCGAGGGCGAGCCCGGCCACCGAGCCGGGGATCGCCACCGACTTCGGGCCGAAGTTGTTGGCGTCGCCCACCACGCGCCGCCACGGGAAGAGCGCCTGGGCCACGCCCTCCCCCAGCTCGTAGCAGCGCTCGTGGCAGGCGGCGGGAGCCTGCACGTTGAAGTCGAGCGCGACCGTCTGGCCGCGCTTGGCCAGGTGCACGAGCATGGTGCCGCCGCCCGCCACCGAGGACATGAAGGGCTCCACCACCGTCATCGCGAAGGCGGTCGCGACCGCCGCGTCCACCGCGTTGCCGCCGCGGGCCAGGATGCCCGCGCCGACCTCGGCTCCCAGCGGGTGCTCGGCGGCGACGAGGGCGCGCGCGCTCGGGGTGTGCTTGGTCACGGAGAGCGTGGAGCGGATCATGGGGTCTCCTTCGCGAACTCGAACGGGTGGAGCCGGCAGGTCCACACCCCGGCGTCGTTGTGGATGAGGAAGCAGACCCGCACCCGCGGCCCGCGGTGCGCGGTCCAGAGGAAGACCCCCGCGTCCTCGGCCTCGCCGCACTCGCCGCAGACCCACGCGGTTCCGAACTGCTCGGGCTCCCGCTGCGCGGCCGCGTGCGCCTCCGCGGTCACGTAGAGCGGCGCGGAGGCGGGCATGAACGCGTTGATGTCGTCGAGGTACGGCAGCGAGGGCGGCCCCGGCCGGTCGCGCCAGTCGTCGAGCACCGTGAGCACCGGCAGCTCCTCATCCGTCGCGACGTACTGCTGGTCGTCCACCAGCGCGCCGCGGGTGATCCGGCAGCGGGACAGGAAGGCGCGCAGCTCGGGGAGCGCGACCTGTCCGCGATAGAGCCGCGCCGCGAAGTCGCCCTCCTCCTCGGCGGCGAGGATGAAGTAGGGCGAGGCGGGAGGCTGCTCCAGGATGGGCCCGGACACCACGTAGAGGCGGCCGCCGCCGGGTCGGGCCGCCGCCGCGCCGTGCCAGATGAGGGTGGCGCTCGCTCCCGGCTCGATCCACGTGAGGGCGGCACTCGGCATGGGCGTCGTCGAAAAGACGCCCAAGTGTAGCACGCAGCTAGTCGTTGACGTCGAGCGGCGAAACCCGGCGGAGCAGGTCCACCACGCCCTTGTCGTCGAAGAAGACGACCCAGCCGAGCGGGTATACCCAGGCTTCCTTCGCGGTGGTCCGGACCGCCTGCCAGTGCTGCTCGCCGAGCGAGGCCATCAGCGCGGAGTCGATGGTCCGCTCGCGGGGCTCGCCCAGCAGGACCTTCACCTCGCCGGGCGTGCTGCCGGTCGTCACCTGGCGCCAGAACCGGAACTCGCTGTAGCGCGACGTGTTCTCGAGCTCCGGGTGCTCGCGGAGGTACTTGAAGACCTTCTCGTCCATCTGGTCCTGCCAGACGCGCTTCTCGTCGAAGCTGGGCGCCCGGCCGTTGACCGCGAACGACTGGGTGATGAAGAACTCCTCGGCGCTGGGCCCCCTGGTGGTCCGCTCGAGCACGGGCTCGGTCGCCGCGCAGGCGGAGGTCAGGAGCGCGGCGGCGGCCAGCCAGGAGGAGGTGCGGGTCAATCGGCTCATGCCGGTTTTCATTATATATTCCCCCGCCCCCCAACCCATCAAATCAGGGCCGACTCGAGCACGATCCCGCGATCGATGACCCGGGACGCCCGGCTCAGCAGGCCGGCCAGCGCCGGCTCGACCTCGGGCGACTCCGCGAGCTGGCGGAGCACGTCGATGAGCCGTCGCATGGCGCGGATCAGGTCCCCCTCGTGCCCGCCGAAGGCCCCCTCCACGATCGCGGACCAGTCGTCCTCGCCGGAGGCCCAGCGGAACACCGACGGCATGAAGCCGGTGGAGATGGAGACGGGCATCGGCAGCCCGTGGCGCCGCTGGACCTCGAGGACGGTGTTCGCGATGGACTCCATCTCCTGCAGCTTGCGCTTGATCTTGGGCCGCTTCTTGAGAAAGAGCCGCGCGACCGCCGCGTCCCCGGAGCGCGACTCCTCGATGAGCCCCGAGCAGAGCGCGGCCGCCTCCGCGAGAGTGGTGTCGGCGAGGATGCCGCGGTCCACCACCTCGGCCACCAGCAGCTCGTTGTCGTGCCGGAGCCCCGCGATGAGCTGGCCCTTGGCCAGGAGCTTGGCGTCCTGCACCGCCCCGAAGCGCTCGAGCACCTCGACGACCCGGAGGAACTCCTGCCAGTACGCGTTGCGGAAGGCGTCGAGCATCTCCCGCTTCTGGGCAAGCTGGCGCTCCACCCCGTCGAGGCCCTTCCAGGCCTGCTCGCACCGGCTCTGCGAGCCCCACGGGCAGCGGTGGCACTCGATGGCGGCGAGCGCGCCCTCCGGGCCGTGGCTCTTCTCGCGCTCGATCAGCTCGGGCACCGACAGGCGCGCCATCTGCTCGGTGAGCCCGCGGGTGCGGTGCTCCCAGTCGCGCGGCACGTGCAGCGGGGGCGTCTGCCAGAACACCCGCTTCACGTTGCCTTCCTTCATCTGCACGGTGCCGCCGTGGGCGAGCAGCACCTGGATGAGGTCGCGGTGGCGCCGCCGGTCCACGCCCACGATGAGCCCGAGGCTCGCCCCGCTCTTGCGCCGCACCAGCGCGAGGCGCCCCGGCTCCGCGTCCGCCGCAGCGCGGCCGCGCCGTCCACCCCGGCCGCGCGTCATGCGCGCCACCTCGACCTCGGAGCGGACCTGGCGGTAGCGGCCGATGCGGGCGAAGTCGCCGCAGGGCGCGTCAAAGCGCTGGCCGTCGGCCACCGCCATCTCGAGGCTCGCCACGTCGGTCTCGAGCGACTTGATGCGCTTCAGGTTCTGGTACTGGCCGAAGGAGGACTCCACGATGCGCCGGATCGTCGCAAGGTCGTTGCCGGTCGAGAGCAGCAGCGCCACCGAGCCGTAGCCCAGCTTGAACTGGCTCGCGATGGGCTCGGGCGGGCCGTTCACCACCCGCTTCATGTCGTCGAGGCCGTCGCGCACGTCGAGGGCCATCACGCACTTGCCCTCGGGATCGATGCCGCGGCGGCCCGCGCGGCCCGCCATCTGGGTCAGCTCGTTGTGGGTGAGGCTGCGGAAGCCCCGGTCGGTGCGCTTGGTCAGCGACTGCAGCATCACGCTCTTGGCCGGCATGTGGATGCCGAGCGACATCGTCTCGGTGGCGAACACCACCTTGCACAGCCCACGCTCGAAGAGCAGCTCGATGAACCGCTTCACGGTGGGCAGGATGCCCGCGTGATGGAGGCCGACCCCCATGCCGAGCGCCTGGAAGATGGTCTGGTTGAGCGGCGACTCCGCGATGGTCGGGTTCTCGGTGACCTGCTCGCGGATCGCCTCGTCCACCTGGCGCTGCTGCTCGCGGGTGAGCAGGGGCTTGCCCTCGGCCAGGACGGTCTCCATGGCCCGCTCGCAGCCCGCGCGGCTGAAGATGAAGTAGATCGCGGGCAGCCAGCCGCGGCTCTCCAGCTCGTCGAGCATCACGGTGGGATCCACCACCCGGCGCGTGTACCAGCGCCCGCGGTCGTTGTAGCCGCCGTCGCGCTCCTCCCCGAGCAGACGCACCTTGCCGTGGCGGACCGCGTCGTAGGTGTGGATCTCGCCGGAGAGGTCCGCGACCAGGTACTGCAGGGGCACCGGCCGGTGCGGATGGGTGATCGCCACGATGGGCCGGTGCACCAGGCTGATCCAGTCCGCGATCTCGTCGACGTTGCGGACGGTGGCGGACAGCGCGACCAGGGCCACGTCCTTCGGGCAGTTGACGATGATCTCCTCCCACACCGTCCCCCGCCCCTCGTCGCCCATGTAGTGGCACTCGTCGAGCACCACCGTGTCGAGGCCCTCGAGCCCGCCCGAGTAGAACATGTTGCGCAGGATCTCGGTGGTCATCACCACCACCGGCGCGCGCGCGTTCACCTTGACGTCGCCGGTCAGGATGCCGACCTGCTCGCCCCCCCACTGGCGGACGAAGTCGGCGTACTTCTGGTTGGAGAGCGCCTTCAGCGGCGTGGTGTAGGCGATGCGGCGGCCGCGGTGGAGCGCGGCGTGGATGGCGAACTCGGCCACCAGGGTCTTGCCCGAGCCGGTGGGCGCGGACACGATCACCGATTTGCCGTCGAGGATCGCCGCGATGGCCCGGAGCTGGAAGTCGTCGAGCGGAAACTGGTAGCGGGCCTTGAACGACTCGAGGAGCTGCTCTGCCACGGCCACGGCACCTCCCTTGCCCGCGCCCTCACGTTACCACGGCCTTGCGCGGCCGCGAAGCCCCGAGTAGGCTCGGGCCCATGAAGCTCACCGGGAAGATCGCCCTCATCACCAACGTCAGCCACTTCATGGGCCCCGCCATCACCGAGGAGTTCTGCCGGGAAGGCGCCTCGGTGGCGCTCCACGACCGCGACGAGGCGGCGATCAAGCCCTACGCGCTCATCGCGGAGCGGCTCGACCGCGACGTGCTCACGCTCACCGGGGACCTGAGCCGCTCGGGCGAGGCGGAGCGCGCGGTGGAGGCGGTGGTGGCCCGCTTCGGCCGGCTCGACGTCCTCGTCAACAACAACGCGCACCCGCCCTCCGGGAGCCCGGTCGAGGACATCACCGACGCGGCGTGGCGCGAGATGATGGCGCGCCTGCTCGACGAGCCGTTCTTCTGCCTGCGCGCCGCGCTCCGGGTGATGCGGCCGGCCGGGCGCGGCAAGATCATCAACATGTCGTCGGCCGCCGCGTTCCCCGGGCTGCCGAACTACGCGGCCTACACCGCGGCACGCGCCGGGGTGAACGGCCTCACCAAGGCGGTCGGGCGGGAAGTGGCGGGCGCGGGCATCCAGGTCAACGCGATCGCCCAGAACTACGTCGAGAACCCGACCTACTTCCCGCCCGCCCTCACCGGCGACCCGGTCCGGCTCGCCCGGATGGTCAAGAACATCCCGGCGGGCCGGCTCGCGCGCAGCGAGGAGTCGGCCCGGCTCGCGGTCTATCTCGCCTCCGAGGACGCCGACTTCTTCATCGGCCAGGTGATCCCGTTCGCGGGGGGCTGGGTCACGCCGTGATCGTCTACCACGTCGCGGTGCAGACCGGGGACGACTACCTGCGGAAGCGGGAGCCCCATCGCAAGGCGCATCTCGAGCGGCTCATGGGCCTCCGGTCGCAGGGCCTGGTCATCGGCGGCGGCCCCGCGCCGGACGGCCGGGGCGCCGACGTCTTCTACCGCGTCCGACAGCCGGACGACCTGCGCCGCCTGGTGGAGGAGGACCCGTACTTCACCGGCGGGGTGTGGGCGGGCTACACCCCGAGGAGCTTCGCCCAGTTCCTCGAGCCGTGGGAGCTGCCTCCGCTCGTGACCGACGGCTCGCGCAAGGTCACGCTCGTGGAGGGGGTGGCGCCGGACGTGGAGATGGCGTCGTTCGCGCTGATCGAAGCCCGGGGCGGCGGGCGCATGGCGTTCGGCGGGTTCTTCCCGGGGGGCGAGACGCTCGCGGTCATGCGCGGCGACGACGCGGCCAAGACGCTCGACGAGCTGCGCGCCACCGGCTTCTGGGACGGGGCGTCGCTCCGCGCCCGTCCCCTCCTGCACGTCCTCTAGCGCGCCCGCGCCTCGCCCAGCACGGTGCGGATGTCGTTGAGCACCAGCTCGGGTACCAGGAAGCCCGCGCTGTAGACGTTGCGGATGTACCCCGCGCGGTCCACCAGGAACACCTTCAGCACGTGCCGGATCCGCCCGGTGGGCCGCCCGCGCTCGTCGCGCTCGGGGGTCCGGTCCTGCCCGTAGCTCTCCAACACCGCGTCCAGCACGCGGCCGGACGGCGCGGTCAGGAAGCGCCAGAGCGCGGGATCGGCGTCGTAGACCTGCGCGTACTTGGCGAGCTCGGCGGGATGGTCGCGCTCCGGGTCGAAGCTGATCGACACGAGCGCGGCCTGCCGCGCGAGACCGGTCTCGCGCAGACGGTCCTGGAGATCGCGCAGGGTCTGGCTCGCGAGCGGGCAGCCCATGCGGTCCGGGCACGCGGTGTAGATGAAGCTCACCACCGCGATCTTCCCCGCCATCAACGCCCGCGTGTCCACCGCCCGCCCCGCGCTGTCGCGCAGCGTGAACGCGCCCACCCGCTTGATCGCGGGCAGCTCGTAGCTGCCCGGCGGGGGCGGCACGAACGCGGGGGTGAACACGCCCTGGATGAACTCGTCGGCCAGCGCGGGCCCGGGCGAGTGGGCCGCCGCGCCGGCCGGCCCCAGCGCGCCCGCGCCCACGAGGGCGGCGAGCGCGAGGGAGCCGAGCGCGGCGCGCATGGGCGCTACCGGGACTTGCTTCCGAAGTTCATGATGTGGGCGCGTCCGACCCCGTTGAAGTCGGTGGTGAACTTGGGCACCAGCTTGCCGTCCTCCCACGCCATCCCCTTGA
>DATFGS010000194.1:0-1606 GCA_035249225.1 Candidatus Methylomirabilota bacterium
GACCTACCTGGGCCACGAGAGTCGCCCGCTTCACGCGGGCGCGGATCGAAACTCGTGGCTCGTGCGGTTGCAGAAGCTCGACAACCGTCGCCCGCTTCACGCGGGCGCGGATCGAAACACGGCGCTCGTCGAGTCGTCCCAGGTCGCGATGGTCGCCCGCTTCACGCGGGCGCGGATCTGTACCGCCCGGGGTTTTCTGGACACAAGATGCTGTTACGCCGCCGCCCTGATTGGGGCGCGTGCGGCGAACCATTCGCGCCTGGTCTGAGCAGGGCTGCGGTAGGCATTCTTCTCCAGCAGCCAGTGCTCGTTGTAGCGCGCGACGAAGGCCCGGACCGCAACGCGGACCTCCTCGGCATTGTGGAAAATCCGGCCCCATACGACCTGCTCCTTGAGGGTGCGGATGAAGCGCTCCGCCACACCGTTGGTCTCGGGCTGGCGGACAAAGGCAAAGCTCGGCGTCATGCCGAAGAAGGCGATCTGGTTCTGGAAGTGGTCGGACATAAAGGCGCTGCCGTGGTCGTGGCGGAGCAGAAGGCCACGGGCGGCGTCGGCCCGCACCGCCCCGCAGGCGGTATGGATGGCGAGATCGAGAGCCTGAGCGGCGGCGAAGCGGTCGGCCTTTTCGGCGACGTGCCAGCCGAGCACCTCAGCGTTCCAGTGCTCGACGACCACGAAGAGGGCGATGTTGCCGTCCTCAACGGTCGGGATCACGGCCGCATCCGTGCCCCACATCACGGCGGGCGCGTCGGTGGTGATGCGTCCGTCGTGGTCGTTGGCCGGCCGCTGCGGGCCGCGGTGCGGCGAGAGCAAGGCATTCTCGCGCATGAGGCGCAGCACCCGGTCCCGGCCGACGCGGAGGCCATCGAGGGCGCGCAGGCGGGCCCAGACCTTGCGGTGCCCCTCGCCGGAGAAGGGCGAGCGGTCGAGGTCGCGGCGGATCGCCTCGAGCAGCCCCGCATCGTCGACCGCAGGCCGCGGCCCTCGCCGCCGGCCCGGGGTCGGCGCCGCGGAGACCGTCCGGGCGGCGTAGAAGGAGGAGCGTGGCATGCCCCAGGCCGCGCAAACCCGCCGCACGCCGTAGGCCTCACCGGTCGCCGGGGAGCTCGCGGCGGCCATCAGCGCGACCTCCTGCGGGCCAAAGGGCCGGGGCGCTCGATGCGGGCGCGAAGCAACTCGACCTCCATGGAGAGCTCACCGATCCGCCGATGGGCCTCGGCCAGCTCGCGCTCAGCGGGATCCTCGGCGCGCTCGCGCAGCCCGGTCTTGAGCCCGGCGAGGGCCCGCGCCTGCCAACGCTCCAGTTGCCAGACCGGCACGCCGAGCTGCCGGGAGACGGCCTCGACCGGCTCACCCCGCAGCAGGCGCAACACGACCTCGTGCTTGCGGGCCAGGCTCCAGCGCTGACCGGGCGCAAGCGGACCAGCCTCAGTGGCCTGCCCTGTGATGGACAGCATGGATGAGCTGCGCTCGCCCTCGCTGCCCACAAGCCCAGCCGCACCGATCATCGTCTTTCCGTTACCTTCCATGCTGTCTGTCCTCCAGCTTCTCGGAACAATACGGTGTCCAGAGAAACCGCGGGCAGCTCAAAGCCACTCACGGGAGC
>DATFGS010000195.1:0-5861 GCA_035249225.1 Candidatus Methylomirabilota bacterium
GCCCGCGATCAGCTGCTCGGCGCTCATCGGGGGCATGTCTTTCAACACTGTACCGCTCGTCGCAAGCTCCGCGTCGCTCAGCCCGCGGATCGTCGCGGCCACGGTGGCGCTGCCCTTCCGGTGCAGCGCGATCGTCTCCGCCCGGGTGCAGTCGGCGAACTCCCGCGCGTGCCGGGCGTTCATCTCGTCGAACCGCGCCATGGTGAGATTGCCGGGCGCCTGCCCGGCCACGACCGCCCTGATCATGCTGGAGACCGGCTCCAGCACGCTGGCCAGGTGGTGGGCGGTCACGCCCACCGACCACTTCTCGGCCTCCGTCACCTTCGTCCAGTCCGCCTCGCCGAGCCGCTCCAGCGTGGCGAGCGCCTCTCGGGACTTCGCCTCGAACTGGCGCGCGAGCGCTTCACTCTTCGCTCCCATGTCGGCCTCCTAGGACCGCGGCGCCGCTTCGGCGATCGCCTTCATCTGCGCCAGGCCCTTCTCGAAATCGTCGCCGATCATCCGGTCCATGTTCATGACCAGGCCCATGGCCTTCGCGGGGAAGCCGTTCCGGCCGTCCAGGCTCCAGGTCACCGCGGTGCGGTCGTCCTCCGCTCTGAAGGTGAAGGTGGCGATGCTGGTGGCCGCGAAGGGCCGCACGAACTCGAGCTTGATCCGGATCAGCTCGCCCGGCCGGCTCTCGATGATCGTGGTGCGGCCCTCGCCCACCTCGTTGTTGCCGGACCAGGTGTAGATCGCGCCCACGCCGGCGGGCGCCCCCTCGAAGCCCTTCTTCATCCCGGGATCGCGCCGGGCATAGGGGGACCACGCGTCCCACTTGTGGAAGTCGTTCACCTGGGCGAACACGACCGGAGCGGAGGCGGCCATGGTGGCGGTCCGCTCCACCCGGAACTCGGTCGGCCGCATCGCGATGACGACGGCCAGGACGGCCACGATTGCGGCGAGAGATATCAAGATCTTGAGAATCATGGTGGCTTCCTTTCCTCCCGCTATGGTCGTCCGGCGGGGGCCCCGATCGACACGCCATGATACTATCCACCCCACGAGGAGGAGGGACCCCACATGGCCAAGATCAAGCACATCGCCCTCTCGACCCAGGACGTGGACAAGACCGCCGCGTTCTACATCAACGTGTTCGGGATGAAGGAGATCGCCCGGATCGACAGCCCCAACGCCCGGGGCTTCTACCTGAGCGACGGCGACCTCAACCTGGCCATCCTCAACTTCAAGAACGACGCGGTGGCCGGCGTCGAGCGCGGCAAGGAGTGGAGCGGCATCCACCACATCGGCTTCCAGGTGGAGAGCCTGGAGGCGATCGCCGAGAAGCTCGCCGCGGTCGGGTCCGAGCCACGCCACGACGTCAACGAGGCCCTCGGCGTGGGCCACGGCCATCAGAAGTACGGTAACGTCGAGGTCAAGTACAGCGGGCCCGACGGCGTCATGGTCGACGTGTCGGAGACCGGCTGGGTGGGGACGTCGGGCTTCAGCGTCTAGTCGCCGGCTCCCGCTCCTACGGCGTGACGGTCGGCCGCTGCGGCGGCGGCGCGTGCGGGTTCAAG
The DNA here is from genome assembly GCA_035249225.1 of Candidatus Methylomirabilota bacterium. Taxonomy (GTDB): domain Bacteria; phylum Methylomirabilota; class Methylomirabilia; order Rokubacteriales; family CSP1-6; genus CAMLFJ01. Next base: position 1,560 of record DATFGS010000195.1, read on the forward strand.
TAGGGACTGGGGTTGATCCGCCCTACCTCCGAGAAGTCGAACGAGTGCGTGCGTCCATCGACGGGCTGGCCGGCGGTCGTGTAGCACCGGCACGGCCTCGTGATCTGCAGGATGGTCCCCGGCGGCAGGAGACACCAGCCCCACGCGGTGTTGCAGACGTTCGCGATGATGCCCTGGGGCTCGGCCGCGGGCGCGGCCAGGAGCAGCACGAGGGCGAACGCGGCCCGCCGGATCCAGCGGAAACCTCGCATCCCGGAACCCTCCCCCCAGCACATCGGAGCCCGGACAGGTGGCGAGAGCGTAGGCCCCGGGAACGGGACGGGTCAAGCATGCTCGATCTCGATCGCTTCCGGCAGGCGCAGGACGATCCGCACGCCGGCCATGCGGTGGCGCTCCGCGAGCTCCTGGCCGGGGCGAAGACCGGCCACTGGATCTGGTACGTGTTCCCCCAGCTGGCGGGGCTCGGACGATCCTCCACCGCGGTCTACTATGGCCTCGCGGGCGTGGCCGAAGCCGCCGCCTACCTGGGCGACCGCGTGCTCGGCGATCGCCTGATCGCGGCGGCCGCCGCCGCGCGGACGCACCTGGCCGGCGACCGGACGCGCCCGCTGCGCCTCGCGGACCTCATGGGCTCGGAGATCGACGCGATGAAGCTCGTCTCCAGCATGACCTTGTTCGCGCACGTGGCGAGGGCGCTCCAAGCGGCGGACCCTCAGCCGCGGCTCGCCGCGATGGCCGCGCACGCGGACGCGATCCTGGCCGCGGCGGCCGCCCAGGGCTATCCCCGGTGCGCCTACACCGAGGAGCAGCTGCGCCGATCCACCGCCTGACTCAGGCGACGCGCGCCGGCTCCGCCTCGTACAGGTAGCACGCCACCTCGTGCGCGACGCCCACCGGCACGCGGGGCGGCGTGGCCTCCGCGCAGCGAGCCATCGCGAACGGGCAGCGGGTCCGGAACCGGCAGCCCGACGGCGGATCGATCGGGTTCGGCGGATCGCCGGTGATGGGCAGGCGATCCATGCGGTGGTCCGGATCCATGCTCGGCGCGGAGGCGAAGAGGGCCTGGGTGTAGGGATGCTTCGGCGACTGCGAGAGCGCCTCCGCGGTCCCGGTCTCCACCACCTCCCCGAGGTACATCACGAGCACCCGCTCGCTCACGTACTCGATGACGTTGAGATCGTGCGAGATGAGGACGTAGGTCAGGGCCCGCTCGGCCTTCAGGTCCTGCAGCAGGTTGAGCACCTGCGCCTGCACCGACTTGTCGAGCGCGGACACCGGCTCGTCGAGCACCAGCAGCTTCGGGTCCAGCACGAGCGCGCGCGCGATGTTCACGCGCTGGCGCTGGCCGCCGCTCAGCTCGTGGGCGTAGCGCCGGCCGTGCAGGCGCGGGTCCAGGCCCACGCGCCCCAGGAGCGCGCGCGCCCGCTCCGCCGCCTCCCCGCGCGAAACCCCGTGCACGAGCAGGCTGAACGCGACGGTGTCCTCGATGGTCAGCCGCGGGTTGAGCGAGGCGTAGGGATCCTGGAAGACCAGCTGCATGTCCCGGCGCAGCCGCTTCATGCGCGACCGCGACGCCGCGAGCACGTCCTCGCCGCCGAACCGCACGACGCCCGCGTCGGGCTCGATCAGCCGCAGCAGCAGCCGCGCGAGGGTGGACTTGCCGCAGCCCGATTCCCCCACGATGCCGAGGGTCTCGCCCGGGGCCACCTCGAACGACACGTCGTCCACCGCCCGCACCCAGGCCCGGGTGCGCTGCAGCACGCCCCCGCGCAGGGGGAAGTGCTTGCGCAGGCCGCGCGCCTCCAGCAGCGGCGCCCTCACCCGCGGATCTCCATCGCGTCGCGCAGGCCGTCGGACAGCAGGTTGAACGCCATCGACGTCACGAAGATGGCGAGCCCCGGCAGCGCGGGCACGAGCGCGTTGACGTAGATGGACTGGCGCAGCGTGTTCAGCATCAGCCCCCACTCCGCGGCGGGCGGCGTGACGCCGAGCCCCAGGAAGGACAGACCCGCGGCGAGGATGATCGCGAGTGAGACCTGCGTGCTCGAGAACACGAGGATGGGCCCCAGCACGTTGGCGAGGAGATGGTGCCGCACGATGGCCCGGACCCCCGCGCCGCTGGCGCGCGCCGCCGCAATGTACTCGAGGCCCTTCACCTGCACGGTGGCGGACTCGGCGACGCGCACGACGCGCGGCACGAAGACGATCGACAGCGAGATGAGCGTGTTCGGAAGCCCGGGCCCGAGGGCGCCGGAGATCGCGATCGCGAGCAGCACCGCCGGAAACGCGTAGAAGATGTCCATCGTGCGCATGATCAGGGTGTTGGCGAGGCCGCCCACGTAGCCCGCGATCACCCCGAGCGCGGATCCCAGCACGAAGGCCACCAGCACCGGCGTGAGCCCGGCCACCAGGGTCATGCGGCCGCCCCAGAGCAGGCGGCTCAGCATGTCCCGCCCCTGCTCGTCGGTCCCGAGCACGTGTCCCGCCGCGCCGACCGGGGCCAGCCGCAGCCGGATCGACCCGGCGGCGGGATCGTACGGGGCGAGCCACGGGGCCAGCACCGCGGAGAGCACGATGACCGCCAGCACGCCCCCCGCGACGAGGGTGGCCCGGTCGCGGGCGAGCCGCCACCCGACGGTCCGCCAGTAGGACATGGGAGCCGTGGCCAGCACGGGAGCCTCGACCAGCGCGGTCGCGACGGCCATCAGTGACGCGCGATGCGCGGGTCGATCACGGTCTGGAGCAGATCGACCGCGAGGTTCAGCAGCACGAAGAACGTGGCGAGCACGAGGATCACGCCCTGAAGCACCGGGATGTCGCGCTGGAAGATCGCCAGGTTCAGCAGGTAGCCGGTGCCGGGCCAGGAGAACACCGCCTCCACGAGCACCGAGCCGCCGAGCTGGAAGCCGAACTGCAGCCCGAGCACGGTGAGGATCTGCGGAAGCGAGTTCTTCACGACGTGGGTGAACACCCGACGCGAGACCAGGCCCTTGGCCCGCAGGGCCAGCACGAACTCCTGGTTCAGGATGTCGAGCGCGGCCGAGCGCACGACGCGGGTGATGACCCCGAGCGGGATGAGGGCCAGCGCCACCGTGGGCAGGATCATGTGGCGCAGGTACTCCCAGACGCCGGGATCGTTCGCGGCGCCCATCGCGGGCAGCCAGTTGAGCTGCACCGAGAACACGATGATGAGGATGATGCCCGCCCAGTAGTGCGGCACCGACACCCCGATGACCGCGATGCCGCTCGCCAGCTTGTCGAGCAGGCGCCCCTGCCGGAAGGCGGCGAGCAGCCCGAGCGCCACCCCGAGCCCGAACGCGACCAGCGAGGACGACAGCGCGAGCACGAGGCTGTTGGCGAGCGCATCCCGGACGTCCAGGATCACCGGCCGGCGGGTGGCGAGCGACTTGCCGAGATCGCCCTGGGCCACCCGCCCGAGCCAGACGAGGTACTGCACCGGCAGCGGCTTGTCGAAGCCGTACGCGCGCTTGGTCGCCTCGATCTCCGCCTTGCTGGCCTCGGCCGGCATCACCGCCGCGATCGGGTCGCCCGGGGCCAGGTGCACCATCGCGAAGACGATGATGCTGGCCCCGAGCAGGGTCGGGATCGCGAGCAGGAGACGCCGGCCGACGTAGACCCACACGAGGCGGCGCTACCTCACCGTCACCGCGGTCAGGTCCACGAACCAGCTCTGCGGCTGGACGAACCCCTTCACCTTGGGCGACAGGGCCCGCGGGTTCTGGTCGTGCACCACGAAGATCCACGGCGCGTCGTCCACCACCACCTCGTGCAGCCGGGCCAGGATCTCGTTCTGCTTGGCCACGTCGAAGGTCCGCTCCGCCTCGTCGATGAGCTTGTCCGCCTCCGGGTTGATGTAGGGCATGGTGTTGACCGCGACCGGCACCACCGACTTGCTGTGGAAGAACCGGCCGAACCCGCTCCAGGGCTCGAGGAAGTTCCACGAGATGTTCCAGGCGTTGAGGCCCTCGTTCTCCGGCGTCTTGAAGCCGGCCCGCCAGCGGGTGAGCAGCGTGTTCCACTCGACCGGCTGCAGGTCCACGTCGAGGCCGACGTCCTTGAGGTTCTTCTGGATCAGCTCGTTCATCGCGAGCGGCAGCATCTGTCCCGAGCCCGACGTCGAGATCAGCTGGACGGCCTTGGCGGGCCGCTTCGTCCCGTCGAAGCCGGCCTGCTTCAGGAGCTCCTTGGCCTTGTTCGGGTTGTACTCGTAGATCTCCTTGGGCTTGCCGAACCAGGGATGGCCCTTGTAGACGACGCCGGTGGCCGGGATGCAGGTGTCGT
>DATFGS010000196.1:0-8095 GCA_035249225.1 Candidatus Methylomirabilota bacterium
GATGTCGGCCATCTCCTGACCCGTGAGCAGAGGCACGGTGAGGCCCCGCTGTCGCATGGCGGTCCACATCCTCGCGCCGTGGTTCCACATGAGACCGGCGAACTCACCGGCGCTCACGCGATGAGCCTGGGTGGCCAGGCGCGGAGCCCGGATCGGGCTCGTCCCGGCGCCAACTGGGTGGCACGCGGCGCAGCCCCTGTCCACAAAGAGCTTCTCGCCACGCTCGGGCGTGCCCGGGACGACCGGCGCGATCCCCCCGCCCTGGTCCTGCGCCCCCGTGGCGATGTAGGCTGCGAGGTCGGCCAGCTCCGTCCTCCGGAAGGTAGGCCAGGTGAGCCCGCGGGCGTTCATCGCCTCCGCCATCCGGGGGCCGTGGTTCCACATGGCGGCGGCCATGAGGACCGGCGAGCTGGACCGCTTGAGACCGTCGAGAGCGGGACCCACGCTGCCGCCCCGGCCGCCCACCGCGTGGCACTGCGCGCAGCTCTTGGCCGTGAAGAGACGCGATCCCTTGACCGGGTCCCCCGAGGTCCCGTCGTACTGGGTCGTGAAGAGGAACGCGGCCAGGCTGGAGAACTCGAGCGGTGTGAGTCGTGGGGGCTGGGTGCCCGTGTCGCGCATCGCCGCCCCCATCTGAGGCAGATGGTTCCACATGGCGGCCCCCAGATCGAAGAGGCTCCGGCTCGCTCGGAGGCCGGCCAGGTCCGGCCCGATGGTGCCGTCGCCGACGCCCCGCACCCGGTGGCAGGTGCCGCAGCCCTTGTCGACGAACACGTTCCAGCCCGGGACCGTCGTCCACTCGGCGGGGACCGATCTGGGAGCTTGCGGTCGCGCCGCGGTGGGAAGAAACACCGTCAGCGCGGCGAGCCCGCACGCGGCGACGATTCGAAATGGACCGTTCATCACTCCGTGTCCTCGTACTGTGGTCCTTCGCAGGGCCGCCAGGGAGGCCCGATACTGCCACGTGGATCACGAGGTGTCAAAGCCGAGGGGGAGAAGGGCCGCGGCGGTGAGCCGAGACGGAACTGGTATGCCTCTTGCCCGAGGGGAAGCTAGGGAACGAGGAACCGAGAGACAAAGGCACGAGTGTTCGAGCGGTTGTCGCCGGGGGCGACGTCGATCTCCGGGACACCTGGGGACACTTTCTGGGGCAGGTTGGCCACAGTTGTCTCACCGCCTCCACAGGAAGCGAGGTGCAACCATGACCGGCTACGTCGGAGCGATCGAGCGCGAGACCTTGAAGAACACCTACTTCCGGCGGGTGCTGTTCACCGGCAAGCACACCCAACTGGTGGTCATGTGCCTGCAGCCGGGCGAGGCGATCGGCAAGGAAGTACACACCGGCGTTGATCAGTTCTTCCGCGTCGAGCAGGGGGAGGCGAAGTTCATCTTCAACGAGAAGCAGGAACATCGCGTGCATGCTGCGGACGCGGTGGTGGTGCCCGCGGGGACCTACCATAACGTCATCAACGTGTCGAAGACGACGCCCTTGAAGCTCTACACCCTCTATTCGCCCCCGAACCACCCGGATGGAACGGTACACAAGACCAAGCACGAAGCCGATGTGGCCGAGGCCGCCGCACACCACTCCTAGCCGGCGCTTCGGCCGTCGGCAGCTCCTGGCCTTCGCCTGGCCCGCGCTCCTCGTCCCGTTCGTGCTCGGGCGGCGGCCGAGGAGCGCGGAGACGGGGATCGCCCGATCGGGCGCGTAGATCGGTCGCGCAATGCGAGTCGCTGAGGAGGACCGGGTCGAAGCAGTGGTCGACGGTGCCGGCCGCACGAAGATCAGCCGGCTCTCGAACGACGAGGCTCTGAGAAGCCTCGGTACCGCCCCGCCGGGGCTGTCCACCGCCGAAGCCCAGCGGCGACGGCACACGTACGGACTCAACCGCATCGAGAAGGCGCGGGGCGAATCGCGGCTGGTCTCGTTCCTGAAGCAATTCAGTCACTTCTTCGCCCTGATCCTGTGGGTGGCCGCCGGGCTGGCGTTCTTTGCCGAATGGAGTGAGCCCGGCCAGGGCATGGCCAAGGTCGGCGTCGCGATCGTGGTGGTGGTCGTGGTGAGCGGGGTCTTCTCCTTCTGGCAGGAGTACCGGGCCGAGCAGACCCTCGCCGGCCTCATGGGGCTCCTGCCGCCACGAGCCGACGTGCTGCGCGACGGGAAGACCGTCGAGCTGCCGGTCGAGCAGCTGGTCCCCGGGGACGTCGTGCTCCTCGAGGAAGGCGACCACATCCCGGCGGACTGCCGGTTGATCGAGGCGTTCAGTGTCCGGGTCAACACCGCGGTCATCACCGGCGAGGCGGTCTCGCTGGTGCGCGAGGCGGCGCCGAGCGACACCGATGATCTGCTCCACAGCGGCAACGTGTTGCTCGCCGGGACCTCCATGGTATCGGGCCAGGCCAAGGCCGTCGTGTTCGCCACCGGGATGCAGACCGAGTTCGGCAAGATCGCGCGCCTAACCGGATCCGGCGCCGCCGTGGTCTCCACGCTGCGCAAGGAGATCGAGCATCTGAGTCGGTGGATCGGCGTCCTCTCGGTGCTGATCGGGGTGGTCTTCTTTGCCGTCGGGCGGCTCCGGGGGATCCCGTTCTGGGACGCCTTCATCTTCGCGATCGGCATCATCGTCGCCATGGTGCCGGAAGGCCTGCTCCCGACGCTGACCTTGGCCCTCGTGCTCGCCACTCAGCGCATGGCCCGGCGAAATGTGCTCATTCGCCATCTCCCGTCGATCGGGACGCTCGGATCCACGACCGTGATCTGTACCGACAAGACGGGAACGCTGACCCAGAACCGCATGCTGGTGAAGCAGCTCTTCGTGGGCGACCGGCAATACGCGTTCGATCCGTCCGGGCCGCCGTACGCCCTGGCCGAGTCCTACCGGCCCTTCTTCCTCGTGGCCGGGCTCTGCCACGACCTGCGAGAAGGCCAGCACCTGGGAGCGCCCCTCTTCCTGGGCGATCCCATGGAGGTGGCGCTGGCGGAGATGGCCCAGGCGATCCTGCCGCCGGCGCCCCGGCCCGCGCTCCTCCACGAGCGTCCCTTCGACGCCGAGCGCATGCGGATGTCCACCGTCCACGCTACCGCTGACGCCCCGCTGCTGTGCTGCAAGGGGGCGCCCGAGTCGATCGCCCCGCTGTGCAGCCGTGTCCTCCTGGCCGATGGTGAGTCCCACCCGTTCACGCCCCGGCTGCGCAGCACCATCCTCGCCGCGCAGGACTCGATGGCCGAGCAGGGCCTGCGGGTCCTCGCCCTCGCCTACCGTCCCCTGGATGCGCAATGGACTCCCGAGGCCCTGGAGCAGGATCTGGTGTGGGCGGGGCTGGTCGGCGTGCAGGATCCGCCGCGCCGAGAGGTCCAGGGAGCCCTTCGCAAGTGCCGCGAGGCCGGAGTCCGGGTGATCATGACGACCGGCGACCATCCCGGCACCGCGCTCGCGATCGCGCGGGAGGTCGGGCTGGTCGAGTCGGTAAGCCCGACCGTGATCACCGGCGAGGCGCTGCGCCGTCTCCCCGAGGTCGAGCTGCGGCGCCTGCTCGAGTCGTCGGAGGTGATCTTCGCCCGCATCGCGGCGGACCAGAAGCTGCGCATCGTGGAGGCCCTCAAGCAGCAGGGCCACGTGGTGGCGGTGACCGGTGACGGCGTGAACGACGCGCCCGCATTGAAGAACGCGCACGTCGGGGTCGCCATGGGCGTCCTGGGGACGGACGTGGCGAAGGAGGCCGCCGACGTGGTGCTGCTGGACGACAATTTCGCCAGCATCGTCAACGCGATCGAGGAGGGGCGCGTGGTATTCGACAACATTCGCAAGTTCTTGACGTACATCCTGGCCCACAACGTGCCCGAGCTGGTTCCCTACCTCGCGTTCTCCGTGTTTGCGATACCGCTGCCGTTGACCCCGGTCCAGATCCTGTCCATCGACATGGGGACCGACTCGTTGACCGCACTCGGCCTCGGAGTGGAGCGCCCGGATCCGCAGATCATGCAACGGCCGCCGCGGGCGCGAGACGAGCGGCTGTTCACCGCGTCGCTGGCCTTGCGCTCATATGTCTTCCTGGGGGGGATCGAGGCCGCCGCGGCGATGGCGACATTCTTCTTCGTGCTCCACGGGGTGGGATGGGTTTACGGGGAGGCCATGGCCCGCACCGACGTACGATATCTGCAGGCCACGACCGCCTGCCTGGCCGCGGTCATCGTGATGCAGATCGTGAACGTCTTCCTGTGCCGGAGCACGACCCGCTCGGCGTGGTCGGTGGGGCTGCTGGGCAACCGGCTGATCCTGTGGGGGGTGGCGCTGGAGGTCGCCCTCATCCTGGCGATCTGCTACACCGCGTGGGGCAATGCCGTGTTCGGCACCGCGCCCATCCCAGGCCGGGTGTGGCTGTTCGTGATGCCGTTCGCGGTGGGTCTCGTGGCGCTCGAGGAGCTGCGCAAGTGGCTGATGCGCCGCCGCGCAGCGCAGCGGGGCTGATCACTTCGCGTTGTCGCACCGGTACACGTGCCCGAAATACCCGCCCTGGCCGTCCGCGGCCGGGTCATGCGCGCGACGTTTCCGCCCAGGCGGGCCGCCTTCCTCCGGAGGTCCTGGAAGTCGTTGTCGGCGACGGTGCCGAGGATCCGGCGGCCGCCCAGGTTCGCGTCGTTGACCACGCGCACCCTGACCGCATCGGCGTCCGAGATGGGTGCTGGACGCGCCCGGTTACTTCGGCACCACGCGGTCGTAGAGCGCGCGCACCCACGCGGTGCGGCGGCGGTAGTCTTCGATGAACTCTTTCCGCGAGGGGTAGTCGAGCGTCTTGGCGAGCCGGGCCGGGTTCGGGCCAGCCAGCTCCAGCGTGTCCGACGGCCGCGTGCCGAAGAGCCGCAGCCCCAGCGACACGCGGCGCAGGGCGCGGTACTGCTCGGCGAGCGTGGCGCAGTCCTCCGTCGGGAGCAGCCCGGCCGCCGCGATCTCGCGGATGGCGTGCAGCGTGTTGGCTCGGCGCAGGCCCGGATGCCGGGCCCCATGGCGCATCTGCACGGCCTGGGTGATGAACTCCACGTCCACCAGCCCGCCGCGCCCGAACTTGACGTGGAACCGGCCGGGCGTCTCCTTGCCCAGCTCGCGCTCCATGCGCTCGCGGAGCGCGCGCATCTCCTTGAGATCGGGCGGCGGCGCCGCGGGCCCGTAGAGCAGCCCGCGGATGCGCCGGCGCACTGCGCGGCCGAGGCGCGGATCGCCCCCCACCAGCCGGGCGCGGGTGAGGGTCTGGCGCTCCCACGGGTCGGCCCACTCGCGGTAGTAGCGCTCGAGCGCGTCGTCGCTGGTGGCGAAGCCGCTGCCCTTGGAGCCGGGGCGCAGGCGCAGGTCCACCGCGAAGGCCACGCCCGCCGCGGTGATGTCGCTCAGCAGGCGGCTTAGCGCCTCCACCGCGTGATCGTAGAACACGTGCGCCTCGACCCGCGACGCCCCGTCGGTGAAGCCGGCGCCGCCGTAGACCACGAAGAGGTCGAGATCCGAGCCGGTGGTGAGCTCGCGGCCGCCGAACTTCCCGAGGCCGATGATGGCCGCGGGCACGAGCCGGCCCTTGGCGTCGCGCGGGACGCCGCCGTGCTGGGCCACCGTCTGCTCGAGGGCCAGCATCCACGCGACCGCGAGGGTGGCCTCGGCGAGCGCGGTCATCTCGAGCGAGAAGCGCTCCGCGTCCGTCACCCCGAGCAGCATGCGCCAGATGATGCCGAGCTCCTGCGCCTGCTTGAGCCGCCGCAGGACGTCCGGGCGCTCGTCGTCGGCCAGGCGCGGCGCGAGCACCGGCGCCAGCTCGCGCCGGAAGTCGGGCGCGCGCTTGTGGGCCGCGAAGGTCTCCGGGCTCGCCAGGCCGTTGAGCAGCTCGGGCTGGGCGATCAGGAGCTCGGTCAGCAGCTCGCCGCGCGCGCAGAGCCGGACCAGGTTCGCGAGCAGCTCCGGCCGATCGGCGAGCAGCTCGAGGTAGGCGGTGCGCGGGCCCGCCGCGGAGACGAAGCGCTCGAACTGGCCGAGCGCCTCGTCGGGGTCCGGGCTCTGCCAGAGCGCGTCGAGCAGCACCGGGAAGAGACGCGCGACCGCCTGGCCCGCCGCGGCCGGGTACGGGATGAGCGGGCGGCCCTCCAGGACCAGGCGGAGGTTCTGGCGGGCGCGATCGGGATCGGTGAAGCCGGTGGCCTTGAGCGCGGTGTAGCTCGGGATACGCAGCGGGCGCGCCGCCGCGGCGGGCGGCGCGGCGAAGAACTCGCGGAAAGCCCGGTGCACCAGCGCGGTCACGCGCCGGTGCTCGACCATGAAGCGCCGCGCCGCCGCCGCGGGGGGCTGCGCCACGCCCATGCGGCGGGCGAGGAGCCCGAGCGCGCGCGGCTCCTCGGGGAGCGTGTGGGTCTGGAACTCGTGGAGGATCTGCAGGCGGTGCTCGACCGTGCGCAGGTACACGAGCGCGTCGCCGAGCTCGCGCCCGAGCGCGTGCGACAGGTACCCCCTCTCGGTGAGGCGGAAGATCGCGCGCAGGCTGTTGCGCTCGCGCAGCCACGGGTCGTCGCCGCCGTAGAGGAGCTGCATGGCCTGGACGAGGAACTCCACCTCCCGGATGCCGCCGCGCCCGAGCTTGACGTTGCGGTGCGAGGCGTCCCTGCCGCGGAGGGCGCGGTCGATCTGGGCCTTCATCTCGCGCACCGCGCGCACGATGGCCGGGTCGAGCCCGGGGCGGTAGACGAACGGGCGCACCGCCTCGAAGAAGCGCGCGGCCACCGCCTCGTCTCCCGCGCAGGCGCGCGCCTTGATGAGGGCCTGGCGCTCCCACATCTCGGCGCGGTCCGCGAAGTAGGCGCGGTAGCCGTCCACCGAGAGGATCAGCGCGCCCGAGCGTCCCTCGGGGCGCAGGCGCAGGTCCACCCGGAAGACGTGGCCCTCCTCGGTGACCGACTCGAGCGTGTCCACGATGGACCGGACCGCCTGGGCGAAGAACTCGCCGTTGGCGATGCGGCCCGACTCGCCGCCCGCGGTCTCGCCGTCGTCCCCGTACACGAAGACCGGATCGATGTCCGAGGAGTAGTTCAGCTCCTCGCCGCCGAGCTTGCCCATGCCGATGACCACGAGGCCGGTGGGCGCGCCGTCGGGCCCGATCGGCGCCCCGTGGAGCCGCTCGAGGCGCTCCCGCGCCCAGTCCCAGGCGGTGGCCAGACACACGTCGGCCATGTGCGAGAGCTCCTCGGTGGTCACGGTCAGGTCGGCGTCGCCCAGGATGTCGCGGCAGCCGATGCGCAGGAGCTGGCGGTACTTGAAGCGGCGGAGCGCGTTGAGCCGCGCCTCTGGCCGCTCGACCGCCTTGACGCTCGCGGCGAGATCCTCCGCGAGCTCGTCCGCGAGCCACTGCCGCATCGTCCGCGGCTCCAGCAGCCACGGCAGCAACGTGGGGTAGCGGCGGAGGGTGTCGGCCAGGAACTGGCTCGTCCCGCCGAGGCGCGCCAGGAGCGGGATGGCGCCCGGGTGCGCGGTCAGCAGGCGGAGGAAGGCGGCGTGCTCGCCCTGGGCGCCGAGGCGCTCCAGGTTGTTCAGCGCCATGTCCGGATCGGGCGCGGCGGCCAGCTCGGCGAGCAGGCGGGGCAGCGCGGGCGCGAGCAGCTCGGCCTCACGCGGGGTGGGCGTCAGCGCGTGCAGGTTGCGGAGCGCGCCGGCGGGATCGGCGAAGCCGAGCCCCTTGAGCCGCCGCAGCGCGGCGCGATCGTCGGGCGCGGCGGCCAGCAAGTCCTTCACGCGTTGTCCGCCGACTGGGGGAGTGCGGGGGCGGCCATCACCGATTGCCCGCCGACCGGGGGAGTGCGGGGGCCATTTCTGGGCCCCCGCATATGGAGAGCTTGAAGAAGTAAACGGCAGCCCGCGCCGGAACGGTTGACGGCACGGGAAACCCCCTCACCCTGCCCTCTCCCAGAGGGGAGAGGGTGAGAGAAAGGTCAGATCGCGTCTTCGCCTCTCTCGCCGGTGCGGATGCGGATCGCTTCGCCCATCGAGAGGACGAAGACCTTGCCGTCGCCGATCGAGCCGGTCTTGGCGGACTGGCAGATGACCGACACCACCTTGTCCACCAGGCT
>DATFGS010000197.1:0-1213 GCA_035249225.1 Candidatus Methylomirabilota bacterium
GAGGTGGCCGATGCGGGCTGGGACTACGGCGCGAACCTCGCCTACATGCGCGAGCTGGTGGAGTACTGGCGCACCGGGTTCGACTGGCGGGCGGCGGAGCGGGCGATGAACGCGCTGCCGCACTTCCGGGCCCGGGTCGACGGTATCGGCATCCACCTGATCCACCAGCGCGGGCAGGGGCCTGCGCCGATGCCGCTGCTCATCACCCACGGCTGGCCCAGCTCCTTCGTCGAGATGCTCGCGCTGATCCCGCTCCTCGCCGATCCGGGGGCGCACGGGGGTGACCCCGCCGACGCGTTCGATGTCGTCGTCCCGTCGGTGCCCGGCTTCGGCTTCTCGGACCGGCCCGGGCGCGGGATGACCCGGAGCCGGGTGGCCGGGCTCTGGGCGTCCCTCATGGAGGGGCTCGGATACCCACGGTACGCCGCGCACGCCAACGACATCGGGGCGGTGATCAGCGCCTGGCTCGCCGCGGATCATCCCGAGCGCCTGATCGCGCTGCACACGCTGATGCCGAACTTCCCACCCGCGGTCATCGGAGCGGACGCGCGGCCACTCACTCCCGCCGAGGAGGCCTTCGCCCGGCTGCAGGAGCGCTGGGAGCGGGCGGAAGGCGGCTACAACCGCATCCAGGAGACCCGGCCCCAGACCTTGGCCTACGGGCTCCACGACTCCCCGGCGGGGCTGGTGGCCTGGATCGTGGAGAAGTGGCTCGCCTGGACGGGCGAGGCCGGCGAGGTCGCCCGCCGGTTCAGCCGCGACCTGCTCCTGGCCAACGTCACGCTCTACTGGGTCACCGGCACCGCCAACGCGGCGAACCGGTCGTACTACGAGCGGGCGCGCGAGACCGGGCGCATCACCGCGCGCATCACGGTCCCCACCGGGGTGGCGCTGACGAGCCAGGCCATCCAGCGCCCGCCGCGGGAGCTCGCCGAGCGCAGCTACGCCGACATCCGCCGCTGGGTGGACCTGCCCCGCGGCGGTCACTTCGTGGCGGGGGAGGCGCCGGAGGTGCTCGCCGAGGAGCTCCGCGCGTTCTTCCGGCCGTTCCGCCGGGCCCGCGGACTGTGAGATAGTGCTCGGCCGGGAGGCCCACCATGAGCTCACGCGCCCTCTTCCTGGTCCGGATGGACGTCGCCCACGATCTCGAGCCCGTCTTCAACGACGTGTACGACAAGGAGCACCTGCCGCTGCTGCAGGCGGTGCCCGGCGT
>DATFGS010000198.1:0-2342 GCA_035249225.1 Candidatus Methylomirabilota bacterium
CCCCGGATCACCAGCGCGATCAGGCGGCCGACCGCGTCGCCGAGGGCTTCCGGCAGCTCGTCCGGCGCCTCCTCGAGCACGCGGCGCTGCTCCTCCTCGCCGAGCGCTTCGAGGCGGGACTGGGCGCGCTGGCGCACCTCGGGCCCCAGGAGGCGCGCGACCTCGAGCACGAAGCGCAGCGCCTGCTCGGCGCGCTCCTGCGGGGAGGCCGCGCCCGCCCACGCCACCGCGCCCGCCTCGCGGAGCCGGCGGCTCAGGCGCACCCGCTGGCCGTGCACCCGGAGGAGATCGCCGGGCACCGGTCCCCATTCCAGCTCGAGATCATCGGTCACCGCCGCGATGGCCGAGGCCAGCGCGGGCGCGCTCTCGCGCGCGATCAGCTCGCCGAGCGCGCCGCGCCAGATCGGGGGCAGCGGCGCGGGGGCTGTCGGGTCGGCGGCGGGCTCGGGCGACTCGAGGATCTCGCCCGCCCGATCGAGCACCAGCCGGTCCTCGAGCGGCCCGCCCAGCGCCCAGAGCGAGCAGATCACGCGGTCGCCGTCGCTCCGCACCACGCGGGGCTCGCGCCGCCGGATGTCCTGCCAGTCCGTGCGGTAGAACGCCGCCCCGTCCACCGTGACCTTCTCGATCTCGTGGCGGAGCTGCACGACGACACCGGGCCGCACGTGCTGGACCTCGAACGGGGCGGGGTGCCAGTCGAGGGCGCCGTCGGCGAGAAAGCGCTCGAGCGGCAGCCCCTCGCCCGCCGCGTAGCGAAAGGACTCGAGCAGGGCGGTGAAGAGCTGCTCGGTGGGGTAGGGGCCGCGATAGCGCACGGTGGTGACGCCGTGGTCTTTCATGAGTCCCGCGATCAGGTTGAGCAGGGTAGTGCCGCCTCCCGGCGGGAGGCGCCGCGGCTCGAGGAGCGGGGGGATGAAGTCGGGCCGCGCGTAATCGACCGACTGGAAGAGCGTGAGCGCTTCGCGCGTCCCCCACGGCGCGTCCGGCACCATCAGCCAGACCCGGTCCGAGCCGCCCCACGCCGGATGCGTGGCCGCGCCCGGCTCGATGCCGAGCCAGCGGCCGTCCGGCAGGAGGCACTTGGCCCACGCGAGGGCGCCGTCGTCGCGCCAGCGGCAGGCCGCGACCAGATGCCCGCGGCGGTCGAGCTGGAGCAGCCGGCGTCGCACGCGCCCCGGCGCGTAGGCGACCAGCGTACCCGCGCGACCGACCGTGACCGGAGGATCCGGATCGTCGAGCGCGCTCGCGAGCCCTCCGACGCCGTCGGGGTCGAGGGCGACGATGTCGGGGCGCGCGACCCAGGCGCGGAGGCGGGACAGCGCGGCACGGTCCACGATGCTCGGTACTCTATCATCGTCGCGCGGCGCGGTTGCCGGGCCGCGCACGGGCGGATACAATGCGGCGCGTGAAGGTCTTGCCGATCCTGATGGGAATCGCGCTGTCGCTCGGCGCGTGCTCGCCGATCACGGTGCCCATCCAGCTCCAGCCGTTCCCGGACGTGCCGGTGCCCGCGGAGTGGACGCCGTACTCCGACGACTGGGCCATCATCCGCACCCAGAAGGTCACCGCGGCCCGCCTCATCTACTTCACGAAGAGCAACGTCGAGGAGACCCTGGCCACCGCGCGACGCCTGCTCACCAATGCGGGATGGCAGGAGGCCCGGAGCGACCGCTTCGTCAACGCGGAGAAGTTTCCCGGGGTCTGGGTCGAGTTCTTCAAGGGCGACGACCTCTGCCGGTTGACCGTCATCGAGGGCTCGGGGGCCACCCACGTGGACTACACCCTCGCCCGCGTGAACCCGGGGGCCTGATGGCCACGCCCGATCTGGCCTGGATCCCGGCCACCGAGCTGGCCACGCTCATCCGGTCCAAGAAGGTGTCCCCCGTCGAGGTGGTGGACGCGCTGCTGGCGCGTGTCGAGCGGCTCGGCCCCCGCCTCAACTGCTTCACCGCGGTGACCGCCGAGGAAGCGCGCGACGCCGCGCTGTCCGCCGAGGTCGCGGTGATGACCGGCGAGGAGCTCGGCCCGCTCCACGGCGTGCCGGTCTCCATCAAGGATCTGCTCTTCACGCGGCGCGTGCCCACCACCGGCGGCTCGCGGCTCTTCACCGACCACGTGCCCGAGGAGGACGCGGTCAGCGTGGAGCGGCTGAAGGGCGTGGGCGCCATCATCTTCGGCAAGACCACGACGCCCGAGTTCGGCCACAAGGCGGTGACGGAGAGCCCGCTCTTCGGGATCACGCGCAACCCGTGGAACCCCGGGCTCACGCCGGGCGGCTCGAGCGGCGGCGCGGGGGCGGCGGTGGCCGCCGGGCTCGGCCCGCTCGCGGTGGGCACCGACGG
>DATFGS010000199.1:0-2802 GCA_035249225.1 Candidatus Methylomirabilota bacterium
CCGTCAGATCACCGAGCCGGTGCTGGCTCCGGCCCGGCGGCTGCTGCCACCCTGGAAGACCGGCGGACTCGATTTCTCTCCGATGATCGTCATCTTCGCCATCTGGCTCGTGGAGTGGGTGCTCATGTATCTGCTCCAGGCGCAGCACTGAGGAGGCCGCCGTGCGCATCACCCCCATGGATATCCGGCAGCAGCAGTTCACGGTGCGAATGTTCCGCGGCTTCGACGTCCAGGAAGTGGACACGTTCCTCGAGGACCTGGCGGGCGACTACGAAGCCATGCTGAAGGAGAACACCCTGCTCAAAGAGCATCTCCAGGCGGCCGAGGAGCGGACCCGCGGCCTCGAGCAACGCGAGCGCATGCTCCAGGAGACCCTCGTCACGACCCAGCGGATGGTCGAGGAGATGAAGGACAATGCCCGGCGCGAGGCCCAGCTCGTGATCAAGGAAGCCGAGATGCAGGGCGAGAAGACCATCGAGGCCGCGCGCACCGCCGAGGGCGCCATCCAGGCCCAGATCAGCCAGCTCAAGCGCACGCGTCGGCAGCTCGCCGAGTCCCTGCGGGCCACCGTGGACATGTATCAGCGCCTGCTGGACCAGGATCTCGAGGCGGATGCGAATCAGAACGAGTAAGCCCGGAGGGGACGGATCGCGCGGGCAAAGCCCGCGCTCGAAGCGGACCGAGCCCTCTCGCGAGCTGGTGCACGTACGCGTTCAACCGCGGGCGCGGAGGAACGAGGTGGTGGAGCAGGCGGGTGGCGTCTTGCGGGTGCGGGTGACCGCGGCGCCGGAGGGTGGGGAGGCGAACCGGGCGGTGATCGGGCTGCTCGCGGAGGCGTTCGGGGTGGCGCCGTCGCGGGTCGAGCTGGTGCGGGGGGCCGCGTCGCGGGACAAGCTGTTCCGGATCCGGCAGTGATCGCGCCGGTTCGGTGGGAGGACGGCGCTCTGGTGCTGCTCGACCAGACGAAGCTGCCCACCGAGGAGGTCGAGCGGGCCTACACCGCGTGGCCGGACGTGGCCGACGCCATCCGCACCCTCGTGGTGCGCGGGGCGCCCGCCATCGGGGTGGCCGCCGCCTTCGGGGTGGTGCTCGCCGCGCGCGCGAGCCGCGCCACGAATCACGCGGCGCTGCTCGCCGATCTCGAGGAAGCCGTGAAGGGGCTCGCCGCCACGCGGCCCACCGCGGTCAACCTGTTCTGGGCGCTCGACCGGATGCGGCGCCTCGTGGTGGCGAGCGCGGACGTGCCGCCCGCCCGGCTGCGCGAGCGGCTCCTCGAGGAAGCGCAGGCCATCCTGGCCGAGGACCTGGCCGCGAACCGCGCGATGGGCGCGCACGGCGCCGCGCTGGTGCCCGACGGGGCGCGCCTGCTGACTCACTGCAACGCGGGCGCGCTTGCCACCGCGGGCTACGGCACCGCGCTCGGGGTGATCCGCGCCGCCCACGAGCAGGGCAAGCTCGCGATGGTCTGGGTGGACGAGACGCGTCCGGTCATGCAGGGCTCGCGGCTCACCGCGTGGGAGCTGGTCAAGGAGGGGATCCCCCACCGGCTCATCTCCGACGTGGCGGCCGGATTCGTGATGAAGCGCGGCGAGGTGGACCTGGTCGTGACCGGCGCGGACCGCATCGCGGCCAACGGCGACACCGCCAACAAGATCGGCACGTACTCGGTGGCGGTGCTCGCCCGCCACCACGGCGTGCCGTTCTACGTGGCCGCGCCGTCGTCCACCATCGACCCGTCGATCGCGAGCGGCGACACCATCGTGATCGAGGAGCGCGGGGCGGCCGAGGTGCGCGGGGTGGCCGGGCGCGAGACCGCTCCCGCGGCGTCGCCCGTGTTCAACCCCGCGTTCGACGTCACGCCCGCCGCGCTGATCAGCGCGATCATCACCGAGCGGGGCGTGTTCCGCCCGCCCTACCGCTTCAGCTAGCCCCCATCTCCGCCAACCGCGACACCACCAGCGCCCGCCAGTATCACGATCGCACCGCGCACTCGCCCGAGTCGGTGCGGCGCAGCAGCCACGGGCTCGAGTGGGAGACCAAGCCGCTGCCCTTCAAGGTCTATCCTGCGCTCGAGCAGATCCGGCTGCCGACCGCTCTCCCCGCGCTGGCCGTCGACACGCTCGCCGCGCTCGCGCCCGCCGATCCGGCCGCGCCCGCCGCGCCGCTCGACCTCGAGCGTCTGGCCGCGCTGCTCTTCTTCTCCGCCGGCGTCACGCGGGTCAAGGCCTACCCGGGCGGGGGCCAGATCCACTTCCGGGCCGCCGCCTCGACCGGCGCGCTCTATCAGACCGAGGCGTACGTGGTGGCCGGCGCGGTCGGCGGGCTCGATCCCGGCGTCTACCACTTCAGCCCGGGCGACTTCAGCCTTCGGCGGCTTCGCGAGGGCGACTTCCGGGCCGCGGTGGCGCTCGCCGCGGCCGACGACGCGGTGGCCGCGCAGCCGGCCACGCTGATCCTGTCGGCCATCTACTGGCGCAATACCTGGAAGTACCAGGCGCGCGGCTACCGGCACCTCTTCTGGGACTCGGGCACGCTGCTCGGCCAACTCCTCGCGGTGGCGCGCGCCCTCGACGTGCCGGCCCGGCTGGTCACCGGCTTCGTGGACGGGCAGCTCAACGGCCTGCTGGGCCTCGATGCCGAGAAGGAAGGCGCGCTCGTGGCCGTCCCGCTCGGCGCGCCCGGCCCGCTCGCCGCGGCGTCCCCGGTCATCACCGCGCTCACGCCCGAGGTCGTCCCGCTCTCCCCTCGCGAGGTGGACTACCCGGTCCTCCGCGACGCCTACGACAACTCCCGCCTCGACTC
>DATFGS010000200.1:0-6235 GCA_035249225.1 Candidatus Methylomirabilota bacterium
ATCTCCGGGCACTTGTGCGTCTTCGAATGCGGGCGGAGCTTCTTGCCGGCGGCCTTCACGTGGGCCGCCATCTTCTGGATATTGCGCTCGAAGCGATCGAGATCCAGCAGCAGCGCGGGGGTGGGGAGCTCGGCTCGGTTCATGGCGGAGGGAGCATACCACGCGCCTGCGTCGCCCCGGCCGACCGGCCGGCCGGGGCGACCGGCACCTACAGCTGCGAGCGGCGGCGGGCGGCGGCCTCGGCGCGAAGCGCCAGGTCGGCGGCTTCGGCCTTGGCCAGCCGCTCGGCATCACGGTCACCCAGGCGCCCGAAGGCCTCGCCCGCCGCCAGCACGCCGTCGTGCGACGACTGCCGATGCGCCCGGAGCAGGGCGGTGCGGTAGGCGCGCC
Source organism: Candidatus Methylomirabilota bacterium (assembly GCA_035249225.1). Taxonomy (GTDB): domain Bacteria; phylum Methylomirabilota; class Methylomirabilia; order Rokubacteriales; family CSP1-6; genus CAMLFJ01. The sequence goes on from DATFGS010000200.1 coordinate 391, forward strand.
GCGCGCGGGGCTCGAAGACCTCGGGCGTCCCGCTGGCCCGGCCCACGCGCAGGGCCGCGTCACCGACCGCGAGCATGCCCGGCCAGCCCCGGCTGACGTGGGCCGCCACGTAGGCCTCGCGCCACGCCGCGGCTGCGGTGGCCGTCTCGCCGCGGGCGAGCGCCCGGTCCACGTCCGCGATCCGCGCGGCCCAGTCGGCGCGCTCGGGATCGGCCGACGCCTCCGGGATCAGGGGGGACGCGATGACCCCGACGAGCAGGAGCAGCAGGAGTGATGTCGTCCGCGTGCGGTATCTCATGGCGCCCTCCGCGTTGAGGTGGACCATCCAGGCGAGGAGCAAGCACCACGCGTGCCAGGGCCGAACCCCTTGAAAATGCTCTGATCCCTCGGCGCCGGTGTCCGCCGGTGAACGGGCACGACGCCCGGCGGCGGCATAATGCCTGCCCGACCCGGGCCGGGAGCCGGCGTGTATGATGGGGCCGCCATGCGCACCATCGTCGCCGCGGTGACCCTGGTCGGCCTGTGGGCCGCCGCGGCGCCGGCGCAGGACATCAATCCCGACCGGCCCGATCTCACCACGAGCGCCGAGGTCGTGCCGGCCGGCGCGCTCCAGATCGAGACCGGCCTCGAGTACGCGCGCGAGCGCGTCGGCGGGGCCGCCACCGAGCGGCAGCTCTCGGTGCAGGGCGTCCTCCGCCTCGGGCTCACGCCGGCGCTCGAGATCTCGATCGAGGGGGAGCCCTTCCTCTGGCTGCGCGCCGCGGCGGACGACCACGGCAGCGGTGACTACACGCTCGGCCTCAAGTACCGCTTCTTCGCCCCGGCGCCCGACGGCGGCGGCCCCGCCCTGGCGCTCAAGCCCTTCGTGAAGCTGCCCACCGCGCGCGAGCCCCTCGGGAGCGAGCGGCCCGACTTCGGCGCGCTGCTGCTGATGTCGGTCGCGCTTCCGTGGAGCCTGAGCCTCGACGCCAACGCGGGGGTGGCCGCGATCGGCCAGCGGCGGCCCGAGGGCTTCATCCCCCAGGGCATCGCCTCGGCGTCGCTCTCCTGGGCGGTGACCGAGCGCCTCAGCACGATCACCGAGCTGTTCCTCGCGACGAAGGAGGAGCGCGGCGGCCGCGACAGCCTGCTCGCGACGGTGGCGCTGATGTACCGCGTGACGCCGCGCCTGGCGCTGGACGCCGGGATGCGCACCACGATCACCGGCCAGGGACCCGACTGGTCGGCATTCATCGGCCTGAGCGTTCGCCTCGGGCGCTGAGCCCGGGCGCTCAGGCCGGGTCGACGCTCACCCGATCGGGCAGCTCGTTGACGTCGTCGGGCCGCCGCGGGAAATGCCGCCGCAGCACCGCGCCCACCTCGCCGACAGCGTGCACGAGCCCGTCGCGGAACTGCTCGCCGCGGAAGTGGGCGAGGACCGACTCCACCAGCCCATCCCAGTAGGCCTGGCCCACCCGCTCGTGAATGCCGCGGTCGCCCAGCACCGCGAGCTTGCGGTCCTCGATGCTCACGTAGATCAGCACGCCGTGACGCGCGGCGGTCCGGTGCATGCCGAGCCGCTCGAAGACCAGCGCGGCCCGCGCCAGCGCCTCTCCCGGGCAGCGCGCGTCGAGGTGCACGCGGATCTCCGCGGAGGTCCCGGCCTCCGCGCTCGCGATGGCCACGGTCACCGCGTCCAGATCGGCCTCGCCGAGGAATCGCCGCACCCACCGCGGATGACGCGCCATCACCAGCTCCCGCTCGAGCCGCCGCCGCCGAAGCTGCCGCCGCCCCCGCTGAACCCGCCCCCGCCGCTGCTCCCGCCGCCGAAGCCGCCGCCTCCGCCGAACCCGCCCCCGAATCCCCCGATGAAGGGCCCGCCCCAGCCGGTGGAGGCGCCGGTCCAGCCGCGCCGGCGCAGCGCCGCCTGCTGCGTGCGGTTCAGCACCAGCGCCATGATCAGGAACGCGACGAAGAGCAGCGCCAGCACCTCGCGCCAGCCGAAGCCGTGGGTGGGCTGGCCCCGGTTCGGCCCGGGCGGACGCTGGTAGGTTCCCGCGATGGCGCGGTCGATGGCGGCGAGGCCGGCGCCGATGCCCTCGGCGATGCGGCCGTCGCGGAAGCGCGGAGCCACGATGTCCCGCAGGATCGAGGACGAGACCGCGTCGGTGAGATTGCCCTCGAGCCCGTAGCCGACCTCGATGCGCATCTTCCGGTCGTCGAGGAAGACGAGGAAGATGACGCCGTTGTCGAGGCCCTTCCGGCCGATCCGCCACGCCTTGGCCAGCCGGATCGAGTAGCCCTCGAGGCTCTCGCCCTCGAGCGACCGGAAGACCGCGACCACCACCTGGTTCTGGCTGGTGGCCTCCCGGGCGATGAGCTGCTGCTCGAGACCGTCCCGTTCGGCGGGGGACAGCGCGCCCGCGTAGTCGTTGACGCGCCGGTCGGGCGGCGGGGGAACGACGAGCGCGGCGGCGCCCGGGGCGGCCAGGAGCACCAGGAGCAGCCCGACGAGCGCCGCGCGGCGAAGCACCGGCCCGCTCCCGCTCGCGGGACCCGTCAGAACTTCACTTTCGGCGCCTCCTGGCTGCCCGGCGCCGCCTCGAAGAAGGCCTTCTCCTTGAACCCGCGGAGCGAGGCCACCAGGCTGCCGGGGAAGAGCCGCAGGCGCGTGTTGTAGTCGCGCACCGCCTCGCTGTAGCGCATCCGCTCGACCGCGATGCGGTTCTCGGTGCCCTCGAGCTGGCTCTGCAGCGTCAGGAAGTTCTGGTTGGACTTGAGATCCGGGTACCGCTCGACGGTGACCAGCAGCCGCGCGAGCGCGCCGCTCAGCTCCTGCTGGGCCGCCTGGAACTTGCGGAACGCCTCCGGATCGTTGACCAGCTCGGGCGTGGCCTTGATGCCGGCCACGCTGGCCCGCGCCTTGGTGACCTCCTCGAGCACGGTGCGCTCCTGCGCCGCGTAGCCCTTGACGGTCTCCACCAGGTTCGGGATGAGATCGGCGCGGCGCTGGTAGACGTTCTGCACCTGCGCCCACTTCTCGTTCACCGACTGCTCCTGGGCCACGAGCTGGTTGTTGATGCCGATGGCCCAGCCGATGCCGCCGACCACGATGAGGACGATCACGGCCAGAACGATCAGTCCAGTTTTCATGGGCTCAGTATACCCCCCGGTCAGAGATCGTTGCCCGAGTACGACTGGTTGAACGACTTGTTGCAGAGCGGGAAGTCCGGGACGATGTTCTTGAGCAGGGCGTAAGACAGCGGCCGCCAGTTGAGGAACGAGGGGTCCATGATCTTCACCCGGAGCAGCCGCCCCTGGCCGTCCGCCATCACCCAGTGCACGACGGCACCCCGCCAGCCTTCCACGAGCCCGAAGGCGGGCTCCCAGGGCGGCAGCGGACCCACGGGCGCGGCCAGGGGGCCCGAAGGCAGCCGCGTCACCGCCTCACGGATGAGCCGGACGGATTCCCGCGCCTCCTCGACCCGCACCAGAGTCCGCGCCTTGACGTCGCCCGACTCGAAGGCGGGCACCCGCACCTCGAGATCCCCGTAGGCCGCGAAGGGATGGTCGCGCCGGACGTCGGCGTCGATGCCGGAGGCGCGCGCGACGTAGCCCAGCACGCCGTGGTCCCGCGCGATCCGCGTGGTCAGATGGCCGGTGCCTTCGAGGCGGTCCATCACGAGGGTGTTTTCCAGCGCGAGCTCGACGATCTCGTCAAAATCCCGGAGGGCGGCCTGAAGCTCATCGGGCAGATCCAGGTCGGCCGGCAGGTCATGACCGACGCCGCCGGGGACGACGCCGCCCCGAAGCAGCCGGTTGCCGGTGAGGCGCCGGTTGAGCCGCAGCAGCCGCTCCCGGATCCGGAAGCAGTGGGAGTGGGCCACCGCGTAGCCGGTGTCGTTGGCGATCATGCCGAAGTCGCCCACGTGGTTGTAGAGCCGCTCCATCTCCAGCAGGATCACCCGCAGCCAGCGCGCGCGGGCCGGCACCGTGGTGCCGGCGGCGGCCTCGAGCGCCTGGCAGAAAGCGAGCGAGTGGCCGACGGTCGTGTCCCCGGACACGCGCTCGGCCAGCTCGACGCCCGCGGCCGGCTCGCGGCCCTCGAAGAGCTTCTCGGTCCCCTTGTGGGTGAAGTACAGGCGTGACTTCATGTCGATGATCGTCTCGCCCACCACGCTGAAGCGGAAGTGGCCGGGCTCGATCACCCCGGCGTGCACCGGGCCCACCGGGATCTCGTACACCCCCTCGCCGCCCACCTCGGTGAACGGGAAGGCGCGCCCGTCGTCGGTGAACTCGCGCGCCGTCGCATCTTTCCGGAGCGGGAAATAGTCCGCGGGCCAGAAGGCGTGGCGCACGAGCGGCCGGGGATCGGGGTGGCCCTCGGCCACGATCCCGAAGAGGTCGTAGATCTCCCGCTCGAAGCGCGAGGCCGGGTAGTGGAAGGTGGCCAGCGAGACGATCGCGGGGGCGGCCGCGGGCACCGCGGCGGTGGCGTGGACGAGCCAGTTCTCCCGCTCCGGGGCGAACAGATAGGCGACCTCGAACACCCCGCGGTCGGCCCGGCGGTCGCCGGCGGCCATGAAGATCAGCTCGGCGCCGAAGCCCATGCGGAGGAGCGCGGCCAGCGCGGGGATCTCGGACGGGGGGACTCTGCAGTGAAGCTCGTTGCCCCGCACCAGGCGGACGTCGGCCACTCGATCGGCGTGCTTCTCGGCGAGGACGCTCATGAGCTGGGACAGGTGGGTCATGGGCCGACGATCTCCACGATCTGGCGCAGCAGCGTCTGGAGCGGCGCGGGCATCGTGATGCCGAGGATGAGGAGGGCCGTCACGCAGACGCCGAGCGGGATCAGCGGCCAGCGGTTCCCCTCGCCCACCGCCACGCCCACGGTGGGTGCGCCGTAGAGCATCCGGTTGAGGTGGCCGATCATCGAGACGAACGCGACCGCGAGCAGGGCCAGGACCAGGCCCATCAGCCACGGCCGGCCCGCGGCGAAGCCGGCCCGGAAGAGCGCGAACTCCGAGATGAAGAGACCGAAGGGGGGCAGGCCGATCACGGCCAGGATCCCCACCGCGAACAGGCCGCCCGTCCACGGCATGACCTTGAGGAGACCGGAGACCCGGCCGATCTCGGTGGTGCCGTACCGGTGGAGCACGCGGCCGGCCAGGAAGAACATCATCGACTTCGCCAGCGTGTGGTTGAGCAGGTGCAGCATCGCGGCGAAGGTCCCGAGCGGCCCCAGGGCCAGCCCCACGCAGATCAGCCCGGTGTGCTCGATGCTGGAGTACGCGAGCATGCGCTTGTAGTTGCGCTGGATCACCAGGCTGAACGACGCGATCGCGATCGACAGGACGCCGAGGGCGATGTAGAGGCCGTCCGTGAATCCGGACCCCACCGACGCGTTCACGACCGCCTCCCACCGGATCACCGCGTAGAGCGCCACCGCGAGCATCACGCCGGACATGACGGCGGAGAGGGCCGCCGGCGCCTCCGAATGGGCGTCGGGGAGCCACGTGTGCATGGGAGCGAGACCGGCCTTGGTGCCGTACCCGACGAGGATGAAGACGAAGGCGAGCTGGATGACCTCGGGGTGGAGGTGAGGCGCCGACGCCATCAGCACCGTCCAGTTCAGCGCCGCCTCCTGGCGGCCGGCCAGGCTCACGAAGTCGAAGTAGCCGAGGACCGTTCCCCCGAAGGCGAGGGCGATGCCGACCGAGCCGATCAGGATGTATTTCCACGACGCCTCGACCGAGGCCTTCGTCACGTGGAGCGGGATGAGCATGGCCGACGTGATCGTGGTCGCCTCGACCGCGATCCACATGAAGCCCACGTTGTTCGAGGTCACCGCGAACAGCATGGCGAA
>DATFGS010000201.1:0-8690 GCA_035249225.1 Candidatus Methylomirabilota bacterium
CGATCGTTCGCGATTCGGCGAAGGCCGCCAGCTCCCGGGCCACCGCCTTCGCCATCCCGTCGGTGATGGCCCGGGCCCGGACATCGAGCACTCCCCGGAAGAGCCCCGGGAAGACCAGCGAGTTGTTGAGCTGGTTGGGAAAGTCGCCCCGGCCGGTCGCAACCACCCGCGCTCCGGCGGCCTTGGCCTCCCACGGCCAGATCTCCGGAACGGGGTTGGCGCAGGCGAAGACGATGGCGTCCCGGGCCATGCCGCGCACCCACTCGGGCTTGATGATTCCAGGCCCCGAAGCCGAGAAGGCCGCGCAGACGTCGGCGCCCCGCAAGGCCTCGGCGATGCCGCCGAGCAGACCATCGGCGTTGCTCTCCCGGCACACGCGCCACTTGTCCGGGAATCGCCCTTGATCCATCTCGATATCGTGCCGACGCGGATGCAAGATGCCCTTGCGGTCGCAGGCCACGATCGCTCCCGGTTCGACGCCGCTCCCGGTGAGCAGGCGATAGCCGGCCACGTTGGCCGCGCCCATCCCGACCATGACGATGCGGATCCGGCCGAGGTCCTTGCCCACCACCTTGAGAGCATTGAGGAGGCCCGCCAGGAGCGCGGTGGCGGTGCCCTGCTGGTCGTCGTGCCAGACCGGAATGCTCATCTGGCCCCGGAGCGCGTCGAGCGCGCGGAAGCACTTCGGTTGCGCGATATCCTCCAGGTTGATCGCCCCGAAGGTGGGCTCGAGCAGCTTGACGGTTCGCACCAGCTCCTCGGGATCCTTCGTGGCCAGACAGATCGGGACCGCGTCGACGCCCCCCAGATACTTGAAGAGCATCGCCTTGCCTTCCATGACCGGCAGCCCCGCCTCGGGTCCGATGTCGCCGAGACCGAGCACTCGGGTGCCGTCGGTGACGATGGCGATGGTGTTGCCCTTGTTGGTATGCGCATACACCAGCTCGCGATCGGCCTGGATGGCCCGACAGGGGGCGGCCACTCCGGGGGAGTACCAGACCGCGAAATCCTCCACGCCGCGGATCGCGCACTTCGGCAAGACCTGCAGCTTGCCGCGGTAGAAGGGATGCAACCGCAGCGCGTCCTCCGCGGGCTTGCCCGCCCGCGCGAGCAGCCCCTCCGGGTCCTCGTGCATGCCCCCGGTCGCGTGCAACCCGGCTGCCAATGCGCGCGCCGCAATGGCGGCCACTTGCCGGCGGCGGGCCGAGGCAGCCGTGCCCCATCTGGGGCGAGGGGCCCTCGTCCCGAGGAAGCCTCGTGGCCGCCCCGCACGACGGCTCGCCTGCGTTTGCCATGATTTGAGCGCAGGGCACGAAGCTTGCTCTCTCCTCTCGAGAGAGGCCAGACGGATGAGCTATCAATTCACCCGCGGCTGGGGCCAGGCTTCGGTCGTGGTGGGCGGCGGGGTGTTCGTCGTCGCGCTGCTCCTGGCGTCGTGGCTCGGCTTCTCGAGCGACGCCGAGTTCGAGCGATTCTCCACGCCGGCGCGCCTCCTGGCCGCGCTGGTCGTCGCCCTGGGGGGGCTGATCGTGGGCGGGACCATGATCGTGGCGGGACAGCTCGTCTGCGTTCTTCTCGACCAGCGCGCCTTGCTGGCCCAGATCCATGAAACGCTCACGACGAAAGTCGGCGCGGGCGGAGAGCCGATCCGTCGATCCTAGCGAGCGCTCGCACCAGACAGGAGGAGACCGATGCGCCATCGCACGTGGACCAGGGCGGCCGTCCCGATCGTGCTGCTCACCGCGATGACGCTGGTGGCCGGCTGCGCGACGCGCCGCATCGCCTGGGAGAAGCCCGGCGTGACCCAGGCGGACCGAGAGCGCGACGAGAACACCTGCCTCCGCGCCGCCATCGGCAGCGACGGCGGCGCCCAGATCCTGGCCCCCTACTGCATCGACCGCGAGATCTACATCCGGTGCATGGAGGGTCGTGGGTACGCGGTTCGCTCACAGTGACGCGATCGCCGCGGCTCCCCCCGACCCGCTCCGTGCTGCCGGTGCTGGGTCTGCTCTGGGTGCTGGCCTGGGCGCCGGCGGGCGAGGGCGTCGGCCCGGGTCCGACCGAGCAGCTCCGCGGGGCGGTCGACCGGGTCCTTCGCGTCCTCGAGGATCCCGCCCTCAAGGATGCGGCCAGGGCGGCGGAGCGCCGGCGCGCGATCCGGCAGATCGCCGACGAGATCTTCGACTTCGACGAGACCGCGCGCCGCGCCATGGCCCAGCACTGGCGGTCGCTCACGGTGGACCAGCGGAAGGAGTTCGTGGACCTCTTCACGGAGCTGCTCGAGCGGGCCTACATTGCGAAGATCGAGCTCTACGGGGGCGAGCGCATCCAGTACCCCGGCGAGCGGGTGGAGGGCGACTACGCCACCGTCTTCACCCGACTCATCACCAAGAAGGGCGTCGAGGTGCCGATCGACTATCGCATGCTCAGGCGGGACGACCGGTGGCGCGCCTACGACGTCAGCATCGAGGGCGTCAGCCTCGTCGCGAACTACCGCACCCAGTTCAACAGCATCGTGCGGACCGCGTCCGTCGACGAGCTGCTCGGAAAGCTGCGGAGCCGGGTCGCGGAGACGCGGCGATGAGCCCGCCGACCCGTCACCAGTACCGGATGCGTCCCACGTCCACGTGGACGAAGTCCGAGTCCGGGTAGTAGCCGACTCCGCCGGCCCCGAGCGCCTTCGCGGCGTCACGCACCGCCGCGAGAGGCCGGCCCGGGACCCGGAGATCGACGGCCATGCCCTCCATGTGGAGACTCCGCGAAGCGACCCCGCCGGTGGTCGCGACGAGCCGGGCGTTCGTCGCCGGGGAGCGGTAGCCGGAGATGACCTCGAACGGCTCGCGGGTCTCGAGACGCTCGCGCAGCGCGCCCAGCACGTCGAGGAGCCGGCGGTCGATCGGGTGCACCGTGTTGCTGCGATGATCGCGGAGCAGCCGGTCGATCTCGATCAGCCCATCGCGCACGTACCGGCCGGCCGCCCAGTACGTCGCGCGCACGAACTCGCCCGTGTGCAGGCTCCGCAGCGCGAGCGTACGCGCGTCGGCCGCGGCCGCGCGCCCGACCGGGGCCAGCAGCCCGGCGAGCGCCGCGACGCCGAGCCGCAGGACCCGCCGTCGGGATACGCCGCGATGATCCATTCCGGTCAACTCGAAGCCTCCTCCCGGGACGACGGACAGCCGCCGATCGCGCGAGCCAGGTCCCGCGCGGGAGCGTGCCGCTCGAGACCTAGCTCGGCCTCGAGATAGCGGTCGCGCCCGTAGACGTCGTCCCGGAACTGCGCGAGCCCGTCCGGGCCGACGAACGCCGTCCAGTACAGTATGTACACGGGCAGCGGCCGGGCAACCGGAATTCTCGAGGAGGCCCCGCCCGCGATGGCCTCCGCGAGCCGCCGCGGGGTCCACCGCCCCGTCCCGTCGCTCAGCACGTGGGCCGCGAGATCGTCGGCCCGCTCCACGCGGATGCACCCGTGGCTGGCGGTGCGCCGCGGCCGCGCGAACAGCGCCCGCGTCGGGGTGTCGTGCAGGTAGACGTCGAAGCGGTTCGGAACATCGAGCTTGATCCGGCCGAGCGGGTTGTCCGGGCCGGGCCGCTGCTGGAGCCTGAAGGGGAACGCCTCCGCCGAGACCGCGGACCAGTCGACCGCGAGTCCGAACGGGTCGCTCTCGCGCCGCTCCAGGATGACGATGTCGTTCTCGGCCAGGTAGCGCCGGTTCTCGCGAAGCCGGGGCAGGATCTCCTGTGCCGCGATCGAGGTGGGCACGTTCCACGCCGGATTGAGGATCACCGCCTCGACCCGGGCCTGCACCACCGGCGTCGGGTGCTGCGGGTCGCCGACCACGACCCGCGAGGTGAGCACGGTCCGGCCCTCCTCGGCCACCTGCAGCGTGGCGTCGGCCGCGTTCACCGTGATGTGGCGCGGACCGAGGTCCCGCGGGAGCCAGCGCCAGCGCTCCAGGTTCAGGATGATCTGTTGGATCCGGTCGGACGCTGGCACGTTCATGGCGCGGACGGTCGCCTCGCCCACGACGCCGTCGACGGCCAGCCCGTGTCGGGTCTGAAAGCGTCGCACGCCCGCATCGAGCCGGACGTCGAAGCGGGTCGGCGCGCTCGCGGCCACGGGCTCGCCCTCGGCCGCGAGGCGGGCCCGGATGGCGGCGACCCGGGCGTCGTCGTCTCCCCTCCTGAGCGCCGCGCCCGGAGGCACCGCCGGCCAGTCGCCCCGCGCCGCGATGGCCCGGTAGCGCCGCAGCGCCTCGACGAGCCGTCCGTACTCCTGCGCCGGCGGCGGCAGGGACGCGAGCAGCGCGGGAAAGGTCGCCGGCCGGCGGACGCCTTCGGTCAGCGCCGAGACCACGTCGAACGACGGAGCGGCGATCCCCCAGTCCGGATCGCGGCGCGCGGGCGGCAGCCGACCCGTCCGGATATCGCGCGCATAGTCGAGGAACGCAGCGGTCAGCAGCAGGTCGAGCTCCGCGGCGTGCCCTCCGTTGCCGCGGGCCCGGATCGCCTCGAGACCGTAGCGGCCGGGATCGAGCCCGTGCGCATCGGCGGTCGCGAGCGCCCGGAGGAGCGCCGAGGCGCGCTCGCGCTCGCCCTCGGGCGCGTCCCACGCCGGCGCGTAATCTCGCGGTCGGTAGAAGCGTCCGAGCGCTCGCACGTCTAGGGGCTGCCCGTCGATGCGCAGGCCGTCCGGTCGTTCCAGGAGATCCCGGATGCGCGCGCTCGACGCGCCGGGCGTCGTCTCCCCCGCTCCCGACGCCGCGATCGAGGCGCCGAGCAGCACCCCGACCACCGCCGCCAGCACGCGGTGGCGGGGCGACCACCCCGAGATCCGCCCCGCCGCGCGCCTCACCGGGCGCCGATGCCCTCCGCCAGGAACGCGTCCACGAGCGATCCCAGCGTGGGCTTCCCGGCGTCCTCGTACTCGTAGCGGGCCCGGACCACGGGCTTCTCGAGCTTGATCAGCGCGGCGAGATCGAGCGGGGTCGCCGCCACGACCACGTCCACGACGGCCCGATTGATCGTCTCGCGGAGCTCCTGGAGCTGGGCGGCGTCGTAGCCGACCGCCGGGAGCACGGGCCCGATGTGCGGGTACCGGGCGAAGATCGCCCGCACGCCGGGCGCCGCGGAGGCCCGCGGATCGACGACGGCCGCCGCGCCCGCCTGCGTGGCCGCGACGTGGCCCGCCCCGTACGCCATGCCGCCGTGGGTGAGCGTCGGGCCATCCTCCACCACCAGGACCCGCCGCCCCCGCACCGCCGCGGGGTCGTCGAGCCGGACGGGCGAGGCCGCCCGCACGATGGTGGCCCGCGGATTGATCGCGCGCACCTCGTCGATCACCGCCTGGACGTTGCCGGGCGGAGCCGCGTCCACCTTGTTGACGACGACCACGTCCGCCATGCGCAGCACCGCCTCGCCGGGATGATAGCCGTCGGCCTGCCCGGGCCGGAGCGCGTCCGCCATGACGATGTGCAGGTCCGGCCGCACCAGCGGGAAGTCGTTGTTGCCGCCGTCCCAGACGATGAGGTCCGCCTCCCGCTCGGCCTGCTCCACGATCGCCGCGTAGTCCACGCCCGCGAAGACCACGTGCCCGGCGGCGAGGTGCGGCTCGTACTCCTCGCGCTCCTCGGCGGTGCATCCCGCGGCGTCCAGGTCCGCGCGCCGCGCGAAGCGCTGCACGCGCTGCCGCTCCAGGTCGCCGTACGGCATCGGGTGCCGCAGCACCGCGACCTTGCGGCCGCGCTCGCGGAGCCGGCCGCCCAGCCAGCGGGCGGTCTGGGACTTGCCGCACCCGGTCCGGATGGCGGAGATCGCGATCACCGGCACGCGCGGGCGCAGCATCGTGCGGTGCGGGCCCAGCAGGGCGAAGTCCGCGCCCGCGGCGAGGGCGCGCGAGGCCAGGTGCATCACCGTCGCGTGGGGCACGTCGCTGTACGCGAACACCACGCGATCCACCGCCTCGCGCCCGCAGATGGCCTCCAGGTCCGCCTCGTCCTCGATCGGAATGCCGGACGGGTAGCGTGGGCCCGCGAGGGAGGCGGGATAGCGGCGATCGCTGAGCCGCGGGATCTGGGCCTGGGTGAACGCCACCACGTGGACGGACGGGTCGTCGCGGTAGACCACGTTGAAGTTGTGGAAGTCGCGGCCGGCCGCGCCCAGGATCACGATTCGCGTGGGCATCCGTCACCAGAGAGAGAAATCGGTCCCCTCCTCGAGGCCGGATCCCTTGAGCCCGTTGAACACGTCGTGCTCCGTCAGGATGCCCACGAGCCGGCCGTCCGCGACGACGGGCAGGCTGCCGATCCGCCGCTGAAACATCGTGAGGGCCGCGTGGACCAGCGGAGTCTCGGCCTGCGTCGTCACGACCGACCACGTCATCACGTCGCGGACTCGCGGGGCCTTCACCCGGCGGGGCTCCAGACCCGACCGCCCCGCCAGCGCGGGCAGGAAGGCGGCGTGCCGGAGATCGCGATCGGTCACGATCCCGAGCACGTGGGCGCCGGCATCGACCACCGGGAGATGCCGGATTCCCTTGCTCCGCATCAGGTCCACCGCCATTCTAACCGGCGTGTCGAGGTCGACCACCAGCGGGTGCTTCGTCATCACGTCCCCGACCTTCATGCGTGGACCCGCTCCGGCGCCCGCCGGGGATTCAGGAGCGCGCGCAGATCCTTCCCCATCCTGAAGAACGGAACCTTCCGGGCCGGGAGCTCGACCCAGACGCCCGTCCTGGGGTTCCGGCCGACCCGCGCGGGTCGCCGGCGCACCTCGAACGTGCCGAGCCCGCGCAGCTCCACACGCTCGCCCTTCACCAGCGCCTCGATGATCCCCTCGAACACGGCCGTCACGACCGCTTCGCTCCGGGCGTGGGTGAGACCGGCGGCGCGGGCCACCTGCAGGACCAGATCGCTCCTGTTCATGGCTTCTCCCGCCGGGAGAGCGCTGCAACTCTGCTGCCACCCGGGATGCGCTCAAAAGCGCGTGATCTCATTGGGGTGCGCCGGTGCGGGCTCGATCCCGCTGTGGCGCCTGCACCCCAGCCGGGGCGCGAAGTCCCCGCAAGCCATGCTCGATCCCCGACCTGCTCATCCTCGGTCTCCGGTGGGGTCCCAGACGTAGATCCGCGTCGCCCTCGGAGGTCTCTCATCGGCCGTCACGATCACGGTGACCCAGTCGCCCGGCCGCACCTGCCAGGCGGAAAGCCCGCTCTCGATGAAATCGCCGACCCAGCCGCTCGGCGCCGGTCCGCTGGCGCGCTTGACGCTCACGAACTCGGTCGAGGGCGTCACCCCGATGGTGCGGCGCTCGACCTGGGTCACCCCGTCCTTGATTCGCCACGGTCCCATGTCCTCGATGACGATCGCGCCCGCGGACCGATCCACCACCGCGACCGTGCCCGAGTAGCGATGCTCCTGACCGTCGCTCCAGGTCGGGATCGCCCAGGCCACGATGGCCGCCATCGCCGGCGCCGCGATCCATCGGAGCGCTCTCGCCGTATCCATGGCGTTCAGTGCCTCCCGTTCGAGTACCGAGCAAGGCGAGTGCCATGGGCGTGGGCTCCGAAACGGTTGATTCCGTGACCGGCGTGCCTCGCGCGATGAGCCTCGCCCGCCCGACTGGGGCGGCCGAGTCCCATTCTGCACTCGGCACCAGCCTTGCATTTTCACCCGGACACCGATGACGACCACGATGACCCGCCGGACCCTGCTGCAGGGAGCGCTCGCGCTGCTCGGGACAGGAGCGGCCGACGCGAGCGCGCCGGTCTCCGACCGGCCGCCGCATCGCCTGCTCAAGGGCGTATACCTCTCCTACTACGGCGTGGGCAGTCGCGCCATCCGGGAGCGGGTGCTCGAGCTGCTCGACCGCACGGAGCTCAATACGGTGGTGATCGACGTGAAGGGAGATCGGGGATTCATCCCGTACGAGAGCCGGGTTCCGCTGGCGCGCAGCGCCGGGGCGATGGGCCCCGTGCGCCTCGCCGATCTGGACAGCCTGCTCGCCGGGCTCAAGGCGAAGGGAATCCACACGGTCGCGCGGGTCGTCACGTTCAAGGACGACGTGCTCGCGCGCCACCGGCCGGAGTGGGGCGTGACCGACACGACGACGGGCTCGCTCTGGGTCGACAACGAGCGGCAGGCCTGGATCGATCCCTTCCGCGAGGAGGCGTGGCCGTATGCGATCGCGGTGGCCCGGGAGGCCGCGGTCAGGGGCTTCGAGGAGATCCAGTTCGACTACGTGCGGTTCCCGAGTGACGGCAGGCTCGGCGCGGCGCGCTACTCGCAGGCCAGCACCCAGCAGAGCCGGGTGCTGGCCATCTCGCGGTTCCTCCGGGAAGCCCGGGCGGTCCTGGCCCCGCTGGGCGTGGCGCTGGCCGTCGACGTCTTCGGCTACACCGCCTTCAACCCGGACGACACCGGGGTCGGGCAGCGCATCGAGGAGCTGGCGCCGCTCGTGGACGTCCTCTGCCCGATGGCCTACCCGTCCGCGTACCACGTCGGCATCCCGGGTTACCGGAATCCCGTCGCGCATCCGTACAAGGTCGTCCTCGAGACGGTGCGGCACATTCGCGGCCGATCGGCGCCGACGGTCCAGATCCGGCCATGGATCCAGGACTTCCGCGACTACGCTTTCGATCGACGCCCCTTCGGGGCGCCGGAAGTTCGCGCCCAGATGAGGGCCGCGCTCGATGC
>DATFGS010000202.1:0-6273 GCA_035249225.1 Candidatus Methylomirabilota bacterium
CCAGCGGCGCTCGCGGACCGAGCGGGACGCGGCGGGCGCCGCGAGGACGGCGGCCATGCCGTCAGCGGTGCCGGATCCGCGGGTCGATCCAGCCATAGAGGAGATCCACCATCAGGTTGCTCAGGATGAACCCCACCGCGATCAGCAGCACGACCCCCTGCACCAGCGGGTAGTCGCGCGCGAACACCGCGTCCACCACCAGGCGCCCCACCCCGGGCAGCGCGAACACGTACTCGGTGATGACCGCCCCGCCGATCAGCGTCCCGAGCTGCAGGCCGAGCACGGTGACCACCGGGATCAGGGCGTTCTTGAGCGCGTGCCGGCGGATCACCGCGCCGTCGGACAGGCCCTTGGCGCGCGCGGTGCGGATGTAGTCCTCGGAGAGCGCCTCCAGCATGCTCGAGCGCAGGGTTCGCGTGATCACCGCGGCGAGGGCCAGGCCGAGCGTGATCGCGGGCAGCGCGAGCGAGCGCAGGCCGTCCCAGAGCTCCTCCGCCGGGTCCACGTAGCCCGAGATCGGCAGCCAGCGCAGCGTGACACCGAACAGGAAGATCAGCAGCAGCGCGATCAGGAAGTTCGGCATGCAGATGCCGAAGAGGGCGAACGAGGTGCCGAAGCGGTCGAGCGTCGAGTTGCGGCGCGCCGCCGAGAGGATGCCGATCGGGGTGGCCACCAGCAGGGAGATCGCCATCGCGAGCCCGGCGAGCTGGAGGCTCGGCTTGATCCGCCGGCCCACGTTCTCGATCACCGGCTCCTGATTGCGGATGGAGCGGCCGAGGTCGCCCTGGAGCAGGCGGCCCATCCAGCTCGCGTACTGGAGATAGAGCGGCCGGTCGAGGCCCAGGGTCTGGCGGAGCTCGCGCTTGACGCTGTCGTCCACCGACTCCGCCATCATGGCGTCGATGGGGTCGCCGGGGGTGAGATGAATGAGCGCGAAGACCCCGGCGGTGACCAGCAGCAGCACCGGGATCGTCGCGACCAGCCGGCGGAGGATCAGCAGGCCCACCGCGGCCGCCGCGCGGCTACTTCAGCCAGACGTCCTTGAAGCGCATCATCCCGTCCGGGATCGGGTCGTAGCCCTGCACCCGCGGGCTGAAGGCCTTGGGCTCGATCGGGTGGACGATGAAGATCATCGGCAGCTCGTCCTGCAGGATGCGCACGAGCTGGCTGAAGAGCTTCTTGCGCTCGGCCTGGCTCGAGAGCTCGCGCGATCGGTCGAGCAGGGCGTCGATCTGCGGGTTGGAGATGCCCGACCAGTTGAGCGAGGTGCCCGGCGTGGTCCGGTAGAACTGGTAGGTGTTGCCGTCGGGGTCCGGCCGGCCGCTCCACTGGTAGCTGACCATCTCGTAGTTCTTGCTGTTCCCGTCCGAGAGCAGCGTCGCCGAGTCGACCAGCTTGATCTTCATGGTGATCCCGGCCTCCGCGAGCTGGGCCTGCATCACCTCGGCTTCCTGGATGTTGATCGGGATGTTGTTGGTGGTCACCGTGAAGGTGAAACCCCCGGGCTTGCCGCCCTCCGCGAGCTTGGCCTTGACCTTGGCCAGATCGCGCTTCATGAACGGGATCGAGCGGTCGTAGGCCCAGCTCGTCGGCGGGATCGGCCCGTTGGCGGGCACGCCCACGTTGAGCCACACGCCCTTGACGATCTGCTCGAGATCGAGCGAGTGGGCCACCGCCTGCCGCAGGGCCTTGTTGTCGAACGGCGGCTTGGTGTGGTTGAGCTGGTAGGCGAAGTCGGCCAGCGACGGCACGTCGAGGACCACCACGTTCCGGTCGGCCTTCACCGCGGCCACGTCGCGCGGCGCCACGTAGTCCATCACGTGGATCTCGCCCGCCTGCAGGCTCTGCAGCTTCACGGTGTCGTCCGGGATCGGCCGGTAGCGGATCTGCTCGAGGTAGGGCCCGCCCTGCTTGTTCCAGTAGGCGTCGTTGCGCCGGATCAGCAGGTGGTCGTCCTTCACCCACTCCACGAACACGAAGGGGCCGGTGCCCGCGCCCTTGGCGTTGCGCTCGAGCTCGGCCCCGCGCTCCTGCGCGGTCTTGGGCGAGACCATCATGCCCGCGCGGTCGGTCAGGGTGGCGAGCAGCGCCGCGTCGGGCCGCTTGAGGTTGAGCCGCACGGTGTAGGCGTCCACCACGTCCACCGTGTCGATGCTGGCGGTCTCGCCCTTGCGCACCGACTTGGGCTCGGTCTTCATGCGGTTGAAGTTCCACTTCACCGCCTCCGCGTTGAAGTCGGTGCCGTCGTGGAACTTCACTCCGCGGCGCAGCTTGAAGATCAGGGTCTTGGGCTCGGGCTGCTGCCAGGACTCGGCGAGACCCGGCTTGATGCCGAGGTTGGCGTCGAGCACCACGAGCGGCTCGTAGATGTTGTGGTAGATCTGGCGGTCGATCTTGCTCCCCGATAGATGCGGGTCCATGGTGGCCGCTTCGACGTAGAAGCCCACGCGCAGGGTGCCGCCCTTCTTGGGCGTCTCCTGGGCCCACGCGCGGCCCGCCGCGCCGGGAGCGAGCGCGCCCGCGAGGGCGGCGAGACGGAGAAAGTCGCGGCGAGACTCCGAGTGGGTCGCGTCGGGCTGCGTGGCCGCCATTCCGTGTCCTCCTGAGGTTGGGCTGATCATTGACCGGTCGCGGGCGGGCTAGAGCCGGCTCTCGTCGATCTTGAGGCCGAGCCAGTGGCGGCCGACCAGCTCGTAGTGGGCCAGGCGGGCCTGCAGGTGCTGGCTCATCACGTGGACGTCCTGGAAGTGGCGCTGGATCGGGCTCGACTCGTAGGCCGCGGTGGCCCCCGCCATGTTGTAGACCATGTCCACGACCGAGACCGCGGTGCGGATGCCGTCGGTGGTGGCCAGACGCAGCACCGCGCGCTGCTCCAGGGTGACCGCGCCGGTGGCGCTCACCGCGTCCCAGATCCTGCCCACCGCCTCGCGGAGGAAGGCGAGGCCGGAGCGCAGCCGGGCCTCGGCCCGCCCCACGTCGCTCTGGATCATCGGCTGATCACGCAGCAGCGCGTCCATCGCCCGCGGGGTCTTGGTGGTGGCCAGCTCGGTGAACGCGTCGAGACAGCTCCGCGCGGTGCCGAGCGCGACCGCGGCGTCTCCGGAGGCGAAGACCAGGGTCCGCGGCAGGCGGTAGAGCGGCCCCGCCTCGACCAGGGGCGCGGTCACCGACTTCACGGTGCGGTCCTCGGGCACGAACACGTCGTCCACCGCGAAGTGGTTGGTGCCGGTGCCGCGCATGCCGCGCACCTGCCAGGTGTCGAGAAGCTGGGCCTGCGCGCGCGGCACGAAGCAGTAGCGCATCTCGGGCTGGCCGTCGTCGAGCCGGGGCCGGCCCTGCTCGGTGACGGTGGTGTGGGCGGCCAGCCAGGACGCGTGGCGGCAGCCGGTGCTGAAGCCCTGGCGGCCGGTGACGCGGTAGCCGCCCGGCACCACGATGGCCTGCGCGCTGGCCTGCGGCGTGTTGGCCACCACCGAGCGCGGGGTGTCGATCCAGATCGCGCGCGCCGCCGCCGGCTCCATCCGCGCCGCGTAGGTGGCGAAGATCGACACCTGGTTGGTCACCCACGCGGTGCTCGCGTCGGCCCGCCCGAGCTCCTCGATCACCTGGATGTAGCTCGGCAGGTCCATTTCGAAGCCGCCGAGGCTGCGCGGCAGCCCGAGCCGGAAGAGGCCGGCGTCGGCCATCGCCTCGAAGAGCGGACGCGGCAGCTCGCGCAGCGCGTCCGTCTCCGGGGCGGAGGCCCGGATCATCGGCGCGAGCTTCCGCGCCGCCTCGAGCGGGGTCGCGGTCACTGGATCGGCGAGTGCGGCGTCGCGGTCAGGCGCGTCACCTTGATCTGCTCGCGGTCGATCATCTGGCCGACCCGCGGGGAGATGTCGTTCTTCCAGTAGTCGCTCTGGTAGACCGCGTCGTAGAGCCGCTTGCGCTCCGCCTCGCTGTCGAAGCGGCGGATCCACACGTAGACGCTCTGGTCCTCCTCGCCCACGAAGCTGCCCAGGATGACCATGCCCATCTTGACCTGGAACGGGATGATCTCCTCCTCCATGCACTTCACCCACTTCTCCTGCTGTCCGGGACGGATGTGGTACTGCCTGAGCTCGAAGAACATCAGGGCCTCCTCGGTTCGGGTGCACTCCGCTCCAGCCACTCCGCCACCTGCCCGCATCCCGGCTGCTCGGGCCGGGCCCGCGCCAGGTCCGCCGCGGTCCGGCCCTCCGCGTTGCCCCGGCCCGGCGGAGCGCCGCCCTCGACCAGCGCCTGCACCGTCGCGAGGCTGCCCGCGTGCGCCGCCTCGTGCAGCGGCCCGCCCCGCGCGCTCTCGGCGCGCACCAGCGCCGGGTCCTGCGCCAGCCGCTGCCGGACCTTCGAGGCCCACCCCCAGCTCGCGGGGGTGCAGATCCCGAACGCCTCAGGCGTGCAGCCTAGCACGGGATCGCGGAGCGTGGCATCCGCCCCCGCCGCGAGGAGGAGCGCGACGACCCGGGGCGCGCCGGCGAAGTGGGCCCAGTGCAGCGCGGTCGCGCCGGCGAAGGCCCGGAAGGAGAGATCGGGCCCGCGCGCCAGCAGCTCGCGCACCGTGCCCTCGTGGCCGGCTCGGCTCGCCATGTAGAGCGCGTCCGACAACACCTCGCGGCCGCTCCCGGGCGGGCACGGCAGACGCGTGCCGTCCGGGGCGTAGCGCGAGCTGCCGGTGATGGAGGCCCCCGGCCGCAGGCGCCCGTCGGGCCCGAAGAACGCGCGGACGCGGTCGACCTCGCCCAGGCCCGCCGCGCAGAAGAGGTCCGGCTCGACCCCGGCCTGCATGAGGGCGCGCGCGCAGTCGTACGCCTCGATCACCACCGCCCAGGACAGCGGGGTGTGGGCGGAGTGCGCGTAGACCAGGTGCGGGTCTCCCCCGTGGCGGAGCAGGAGGGGGATGAGCCCGGCGCGATGCGCGTCGACCGCGGCGGTCAGCGGGGTGCTGCCCTCCTCGTCGCGCGCGTTGGCGAGCGCGGGGTGCCCGGAGAGCAGCCGCTCCACGGTGGCCGCCTCGCCGGCGCGGATCGCGGCGAAGAGCTCGGCGACACGGTCGGGCGCGGCGGTGGCGCGGAGACGGTCGAGCTCGGCGCGCAGGGCCCGCCAGCTCGCGAAGCCGTGCTCCCGCGCGATCACGCGCTGGGCATCGGCGAGCCGGGTGGCCGCGTCGGCGCGGCGGAGCTCCGGGAGGCGGTCCTTCGCGAGCTTTCTCAGGTACTCGAGGCTCGGGCGATCGGGGAGCGGCATGACACACCACCTTTCCATGTGCCCGGTGTCCGCGAGATCGGGCGGAAGGTGGTTCCTTCGTCGACACGAAGCAGGTGGGTTCGACCCTTCACGCGGACCGTGTGCCGCCTGGCCGGCTGAGGGCGAGTCTACGACGGGTCGCCATCAAGTCAAGGCCTCGTGTAGAATCCCGGGAGTCATGACCCATCTCGTCTGCGGCTGCTGTCATGTGCGCGCAGCCGCGCCGGTCGGACTCGCGGCGCCGCGAGGATCCAGGCGACCCGCTCCCGCCGCCCACGGCCGGCCCGCCGCGGGAGCGGCCCGCGCCGCCGCCAACCCGGGCGTCCAGGGCTACTCCCCGCCCCCGCCGCCGGTCAGCCCGATCAAGGGCCTGATCGACTTCCACACCCACGCGGCGCCCGACATCTTCGGCCGGTCGCTCGACGACGACGAGCTGGCCACGCTGGCCGCCACGCGCCAGATGGAGGCGGTGGTCTTCAAGAACCACGTGACCCATACCGCGGATCGCGCGTACCTCGTCCGCAAGCACGTGCCGGGCATCAAGGTCTTCGGCGGCATCACGCTCAACCAGGCGGTGGGCGGGCTCAACCCGCAGGCCGTCGAGTGGATGTGGCGGATGCAGGGCGGCTTCGGCCGCGTGGTCTGGTTCCCGACGTTCGACGCCGACAATCACGTCAAGCGGGCGGGCACCGCGCCGGCCGGGATCCGCGTGGTGGATGAGCGGGGTCAGGTGCTGCCGGCCGCGCGCGCGGTCCTGAAGGTCTGCGCGGCCCAGCGCCTGGTGGTGCAGACCGGCCACGCGTCGCCCGAGGAGGCGCTCGCCCTCATCGCGGCCGCGCGCGAGGAGGGCTGCGAGCGCATCGTGGTCACCCACGCGCAGTTCGACGTGGTGGGCATGAGCCTCGAGCACATGAAGAAGGCGGCCGCGCTCGGCGCCAAGCTCGAGCTCTGCGCCCTGCTCATGCTGGCGGGCCCGACCTCCCCGCTCGAGTTCATGCACCACACCGC
>DATFGS010000203.1:0-15154 GCA_035249225.1 Candidatus Methylomirabilota bacterium
GTGAGCTTCGGCACCGCCGCGGGCGCCAGGAACTCCCGGCCGGTCGCCGAGGCGAGGCGCAGGATGGCCTCGCGCGCCTTCACGTGCGCGTCGCCCACGATGTCGTCCGCCGAGCGCACCGCGGTCCCGGCCACCCCGGCCGCCGCGAAGCGGGCCTCGACGTCGGCCTGGTCGTGCGCGGCGATCCAGGAGCCGACCAGCTCGTCCGAGGCCGGGCGGTTCTGCAGCCGCGCGGCGGGCGTGGCGAAGCGCGGATCCCTGGGCGCGTCGGGATTCTCGATGGCCTCGCAGAGGCGGGCGAAGGGCTGATCCCCCGCGCCGGACACCGCGATCCACCCGCCGTCCCGCGTCCGGTAGACGTTCGCCGGCACCACGATGGGCGACTCGGTGCCGAGCCGCTCGGCCACCGTCCCGCTCCGGTCGTGGCGCACGACCACCTCCTCCTGCATCCGCAGCGCGGTCTGGTAGAGCCCGAGGTCCACCACCTGCCCGCGGCCGCTGCGCCGGGCGTGGAAGAGCGCCATCAGGAGCCCGCTCGCGCCGTGGATCGCGGTCCAGCTCTCGGCCAGCGGCACCGTGACCGCGAGCGGCGGGCGGTCCGGGAACCCGGTGACGAACTGCACGCCGGAGAAGGCCTGGGCGATGCGATCGTCGCCGCGCGCGCCCGCCAGCGGGCCGGTCTGGCCGAACGGCGAGATGCGCAGCGTGACGAGCCGCGGGTTGCGGCGCTCGAGCGCCTCAGGCCCGAGCCCCGCCGCCTCGAGCCGCCCCGGCCCCAGGTCCTCCACCAGCGCGTCGGCGGTGGCGAGCAGCCGCGCCAGCCACGGCTCGGTCGCGAGCTCCGCGAGCTCGGCCCGCACCGAATGCTTGCCGCGGTTCTCCGACTGGAAGGCGAGCGAGTCCTCGCCGTCGAGCCCGGGCCCGCGCCGCCGCATCGGCGAGCCGGCGGGCGGCTCGATCTTGATCACGGTGGCCCCGAGATCGGCGAGGAGGCCGCCCGCCATCTCGCCGGCGGGCGTCCCGGCCAGCTCCACGATCACGACCCCGGCGAGGGCGCCGCCGCGGTCGGCCTCCGGAAGCCCGAGCGCCTCGCTCATGACCGCCTCACGCCAGCCCGAAGACGCGGGCCGCGTTGCCGTAGAGCCACTTCTCCTTGACCGAGTCCTTGAGGGGCAGCGCGAGATACTCCTGGATCAGCGTCTCGTACGGCTGCCCGACGAGCCCCGCCGAGAGGCCGACCAGCACCTTGTCCTGGATCAGCGTGTTGCCGAGCTGCATCAGCATCTCCCAGCCCGAACCGGGCTGGCCCAGGTACCGCCCGCGGTGCGCGGAGGTGTCCATGTGCAGGTTCGGATGCCGGCGCACCAGCGCGACCATCTCGTTCACCCAGGGCCAGCCGCCGAGCCCGCCGATGATCTTGAGCTCGGGGAAGTCCATCGCCACCTGGTCCAGGTTGCGCGGGTGGCCGAGGTCGTAGGGGCGATCGTTGGCGTAGTTCATCGAGGAGTAGATGCGCACCGGAATGCCGAGCTCCGCGGCCTTGGTGTAGAGCGGGTAGTAGCGGCGATCGCTCGCGGGCAGGCAGTCCACCAGCGCGGAGACGCCGAGGGCGCAGAAGCCCTCCTCCCGCACCAGGCGCTCCAGCTCGCGCACCCCGCTCATGCCCTTGAACGTGTTGACGCTGATGCGGGCCAGCCCCAGGAAGCGGCCGGGGAAGCGCCGCAGGAGCTGCGCCTGCTCCTCGTTCGAGATGCCGAAGGGCACCGAGCGCACGATGCCGAGCTTGCCGATGTGGTCCATGTAGGCGTCGAGCTCGCCTTCCGGGCGGTGGTCGGCGCCCTCGCGCCGGGAGCGGAAGATCCGCCCGTAGTTGGCCATGCCGTAGCCGGCCGGCTGGGCCGGGGCGCCGGGCGCCGCCTCCGCCGGGGCCGCGGGGACGGGCTTGGCCTCCGCGTTCGCCCCGTAGGGCACGCTGCACTCCATGTCGATGATCCGTGGCATTCGCTCGCTCCTCCTCGAATAAGGGACCGCGGCGGATACAGTACCGCGATCGGGTCCGTCTTGACAGTGCCGCGCCCCCACCGCAAGATCCCGTCGGAGGAGACCCCCCGTGAGAGCCAGAGTCATCCTGACCGCCCTGATCGCACTCCTGCTGCTCCTGCCCGCCCCGGCCCGCGCCCAGAGCGTGCTCCGGATCGGGCTGAACGACGACCCGGACGCGCTCGACCCGACCATCAGCCGCGCCTACACCGGCCGCCTGGTCTTCGCGGCGCTCTGCGACAAGCTCTTCGACGTCACGCCCGACCTCAAGATCGTGCCGCAGCTGGCCACCGGCTACGAGTGGGCGGCGGACCGCAAGTCGATCGTGATCAAGCTGCGCCCGGGCGTGCGCTTCCAGGACGGCGAGCCGTTCAACGCCGAGGCGGTGCGCTTCAACATCGAGCGGCACCAGACCACGCAGGGATCCTTCCGCAAGTCGGAGATCGGCGAGATCCAGAGCGTGGACGTGGTCAACGACCTCACGGTGCGCCTGAACCTCTCGCAGCCGCTGGTGCCGCTGCTCGCCGCCCTGACCGACCGCGCGGGCATGATGGTGTCGCCCAAGGCGGCGCGCGCGCTCGGCGACAAGCTCGGCACCCAGCCGGTGTGCGCCGGCCCCTACCGCTTCGTGCAGCGGGTGGCCCAGGGCAAGATCACGGTCGAGAAGGTGGCCGACTACTGGGACAAGGCGAGCTTCGCGATCGACCGCATCGAGTTCGTGCCGATCACCGACTCCACCTCGCGGCTGGCCAGCCTGCGCTCCGGCGATCTGCAGATGATCGAGCGCGTGTCGCCGACCGACATCGGCGAGATCCGCGCCGACGCCAAGCTCAAGGTGGTCGGCGTCCCCGAGCTGGGCTACCAGGTGATCCCGCTCAACGTGGCCAACGGCCCGAAGAGCAAGGCGCTCGCGGACGCCCGCGTGCGCCAGGCCATCGAGCTGGCGATCGACCGCGAGACGCTCGTCAAGACCGTGTTCGCGGGCGAGTACATCGCGGGCAACCAGTTCATCAGCCCGGCGAGCCCGTACTACAACGCGAAGGTGCCGGTGGGCAAGCGCGACGTGGCGAAGGCCAAGCAGCTCCTCCGCGAGGCGGGCCAGCCGAATCTCGCGTTCACCCTGGTGGTGCCGCCGGAGCGCGACCGGCAGGAGGCCGCGCTGATCATCCAGGCCATGCTCGCGGAGGCCGGCATCACGGTGAACCTCCAGACCCAGGAGAACGTCACCATGCTGCAGTCCGGCCGCCGGGGCGACTTCGAGGCCTACTTCACGTTCTGGAGCGGCCGCCCCGACCCCGACGGCAACGTCTTCACCTTCATGACGTGCAAGGGCGCCCAGAACGACAGCCACTACTGCAATCCCGACGTCGACGCGCTCCTGACCCGCGCGCGCCACGTCGCGGACCCGGCCGAGCGCAAGAGGCTCTACGACCAGGCCACCGAGATCATCCAGCGCGACGTGCCGCGGCTCATCCTGTGGCACCGCCGCGTGTTCACCGGGCTCAGCGCCAAGGTCCAGGGCTTCACGCCCTATCCCGACGGCATCATCCGCTTCAGGGGCCTCCGGCTGAACTGAGCCCCGGATGGCGCTCTGGCTCTACGTCGCGCGCCGGCTCGCGGTGCTGGTGCCGACGCTCTTCTTCGTCTCGGTGCTGATCTTCTCGCTGCAGCAGCTCCTGCCGGGCGACGCGGCGGTGGCGCTGGCCGGCGAGGAGCACGACCCGGCGGTGGTCGCGGCCATCCGCGCGCGCTATCACCTCGACCAGCCCATCCCGGTGCAGTACGGCCTCTGGATCGGCCGCGTGCTGCGCGGGGACTTCGGCGAGTCGCTGCGCAACCGCATCCCGGTCCGCGAGCTCCTCGCCTCCAAGCTGCCGGTCACCGTCGAGCTCGCGGTCTGCTCGATGGCGATCGCGCTCCTGCTCGGCATCCCGGCCGGCATCCTCTCCGCCACGCGCAAGGGCACCGCGGTGGACGCGGTCGCCAACCTGCTGGCGCTCTCGGGGCTCTCGGTGCCGCACTTCTGGCTCGGCATCATGCTGATCCTGCTCTTCGCGGTGCGGCTGGGCTGGCTGCCCGCCTCGGGCTACGTGCCGCCGTGGGAGGACCTCCGCCAGAACCTGACCGCCATCCTGCTGCCCTCGTTCGTGCTGGGCACCGGCGTGGCCGGCGTGATGATGCGCCACACGCGCAGCGCGATGCTCCAGACCCTGGGCGCCGACTACGTGCGCACCGCGCGGGCCAAGAGCGTGCCCGAGCGGCTGGTGGTGCTCAAGCACGCGCTCCGCAACGCGCTGATCCCGGTCATCACCCTGGGCGCGATCGAGTTCGGGCGGCTGCTGTCGGGCGCGGTGCTCACCGAGCAGATCTTCGCCATTCCCGGCTTCGGCAAGCTGCTGGTGGACGGCGTGTTCAACCGCGACTACGCGGTGGTGCAGGCGGTGGTCCTGGTCTCGGCGGGCCTCTACGTGCTCCTGAACCTGGGGGCCGACATCCTCTACTTCCTGGCCAACCCGCGCCTGCGGAGCTCGACGTGAGCGTGAGCAGCGCCCCGGCCGTCGCGGTCGCGCCCGTGATGGCGGTCCGGCGGCGCTACAAGGCCGCGCGGCAGCTGGCGAGGCGGCCCGCGGCCATGATCGCGCTGGCCGTCGTCGTCGGGTTCATCCTGGTGGCGCTCGCCGCGCCGCAGCTCGCCCCCTTCGACCCGAACGCGATCGACTACCGCGCCCTGCGCAAGCCCCCCTCGGCCGCGCACCCGCTCGGCACCGACGAGGTGGGACGCGACGTGCTGTCCCGGCTGCTCTGGGGCGCGCGCGCCTCGCTCCTGGCCGGCGTCATCCCGGTCACCATCGCGGTCGTGCTCAGCGTGCCGCTCGGCCTCCTCTCGGGCGTCGCCGGGGGGTGGCTCGACGGGCTTATAATGCGGATCAACGACGCCATGCTCTCGATCCCGTTCCTCATCGTGGCCATCGCGCTGGCCGCCTTCCTCGGCCCGGGCCTCGGCAACGCCATGATCGCGATCGGGATCGCGGCCCTGCCCACCTTCGTCCGGCTCGTGCGCGGCACCGTGCTCGCGATCAAGACCGAGGAGTACGTGGAGGCCGCGCAGGCGCTCGGCTGCTCGCGCCGGCGGGTGGCGCTGCGCCACATCCTGCCGAACACGCTGCCGCCGCTCTTCATCCAGGTGAGCATCACGGTGGCGGCGGCCATCATCGCGGAGGCGAGCCTCTCGTTCCTGGGCCTGGGCCAGCAGCCGCCCGCCCCGTCGTGGGGCAGCATGCTCAACGCGGCCCAGCGCTATCTCTCGCAGGCCCCCTGGATGGCGCTCTACCCGGGCCTGATGATCTTCGGCATCGTCATGGCGCTGAACGTCCTGGGCGACGGCCTTCGCGACGCGCTCGATCCGCGACACCAGTGATATCCGCCAGGAGGCACACCCCGTGAGCCACGTCCGCATGACCCCGATCACCGATGCCAAGGCCTGGCGCGGCGAGACCCTCGCGCGCGAGACCTCCTGGATCGTCACCCTCACCGAGGCCGAGATCGCCGACATCGACCGCGCGCTGGCCACCGCGAAGGCCTCGGGCCTCGGGCTCGAGGCGATCCGGCGCGAGCACTTCCCCCTGACCGTGATGCGCACGCGCCTCGAGCAGGCGGTGACCGAGATGTACGACGGCCGCGGGTTCGTGGTGGTGCGCGGGCTGCCGGTGCGCCGCTACCGCGACGAGGACGTCGGGCTCATCTTCTGGGGCTTCGGCCGCTACATGGGCGGGCCGCTCTACCAGAACCCGCAGGGCGACCTGCTCGGCCACGTCTACGACCACGGGCGCACCTACGGCAACATCGACGTGCGCGGCTACGAGACCAACGCCTACCTGCCGTATCACACCGACGCGGGCGACATGGTGGGGCTGCTCTGCCTGCGCCGGGGTCTCGAGGGCGGGCTCAGCAGCATCGTGAGCTCGGTGACGGTGCACAACGAGATCCTGGCCCAGCACCCCGAGTACCTCGGCCTGCTCTACAACGGCTACTACTACATCCGCCGCGAGGCGGCCCTGACCGAGCGCGGCGTCTCCGAGCGCCCGATCCCGGTGTACGGCCACCAGGACGGCGTCGTGAGCTGCCGCTACATCCGCAACCAGATCAACGCGGGGGCGGTGAAGCGCGCGGTGCCGCTCACCACCCTCGAGCGCGCCGCGCTCGACTTCCTCGACGAGCAGACCCGCCGGGCCGACCTGCGGCTCGACATGGACCTGCAGGCGGGCGACATCCAGTTCATCAACAACTACACGATCCTCCACTCCCGCACCGGCTTCGTCGACGGCCCCGCGCCCGACCAGAAGCGCCACATGCTGCGCCTCTGGCTCAAGTTCCCGAAGCCCTGGCCGCTCAGCCCCGAGTTCCCGACGCACCTGGGCTACACGCCGAACAAGGACACGCCCGAGCTGGTCGAAGCCGAAACCTAAGAGGGGTGAGGGGGTCAGCCATGGACCTGCAAGGCCAGATCGCGATCGTCACCGGCGGCGGCCGCGGGATCGGCCGCGCGACCGCGCTCGAGCTGGCCCGGCTGGGGGCCGACGTCGTCGTCGCCGAGCTCGACAAGCCGGGGACCGAGCGCACCGCCGGCGAGGTGACCGCGCTCGGGCGCCGCGCCCTCGCGCTGGCGACCGACGTCACGCGGCGGGCCGACCTCGCCGCCATGGTCGAGCGGACCCGGGCCGCGTTCGGGCGCCTCGACATCCTCGTGAACAATGCCGGGATCTACCGGGCGGCTTCCACGCTCCAGATCACCGAGGATCACTGGGACGCGGTGCTGACCATCAACGCCAGGGCGGTCTTCTTCGCGAGCCAGGCGGTGCTGCCGGCGATGATCGCGCAGAAGCGCGGGGCGATCGTCAACCTGGCCTCGATGGCGGGCAAGATCGGCAGCGTCAACAATCTCCCCTACAACGCGAGCAAGGCGGCGGTGATCAGCATCACCAAGAGCCTCGCCCTGGCCCACGCCGCCGACGGCATCCGGGTCAACTGTGTCTGCCCGGGCTTCGTCGAGACCGACATGTGGACGGCCGTGTCCGCCGAGCTCGGCGCGCTGACCGGCGTGCCGGCCGAGGAGTTCACCCGCCGGCGCCTGGCCAGCGTTCCCCTGGGCCGGATGGAGAGCCCGGAGGACGTGGCGAACGTGATCGGCTTTCTCGCCTCGAGCAAGGCCGGCTACATGACGGGCCAGGCCATCAGCGTCGACGGCGGGCTCGTCATGCACTAGCCGTCGGATGACCCGATCGTATCCACGACACATCGATTTCGAATCCGTTCCCAATTTCAGGGACCTCGGCGGATATCGGACGCGGGACGGGCGCGCCGTGGCATGGAGGCGCCTCTTCAGAAGCGCGGAGCTGCATTCCATGAGCCGACCGGATATGGCCAGGCTCAAGGAGGACATCCGCCCCCGGGCGGTCATAGACCTCAGGACGCCGAGAGAGCCGACCAGGCAGCGGGAGCTCAGCCTCCTCGGTGAAGTGGGCGCGCGGTATCACAACGTACCCTTCAGACCCGAGTCGCTCGACTACGTGAGGCTGGAGATCGAGCGGTTCCGCGATGCGACCGATCTGGGAGAGCTCTATCTGTGCCGCATCCGCCAGCCGGAATTCGGCAAGAGGCTGGTGGACTCGCTGGAGCTGATCGCCGACCGGAGCAATCACCCGCTGGTATTCCATTGCAGCGTGGGCAAGGACAGGACCGGGGTGCTCGCGGCCATGCTCCTGGCGGCGGCGGGCGTGATGGACGAGGACATCATCCACGACTACACCCTCTCGGGCCCGTTCGTCGCGCGGATCCGGAATCGCTGGATGAGCGACCCCGCCGCCCCGCCGGAGGTCAAGGAGCTGCCCGATTGCCAGTGGGAAGCCTCGGCCGAGTCCATGGTCCGGTTTCTTGCGCTGGTCCGCCGGGAATACGGCTCGGTGGCGGGCTATCTCGAGGCGCAAGGCGCGGACAGCTCGCTGCCCCGGCGGCTGGAAGAGGCTGTGCTGGTCTAGCTACGCCTTCGGACGCCCTCCTCGGCGGACTTCCTCGGTGGCGCGCGCGTCGAGGGCGGGCGGATCGGCGGCGGTCACCACGACGCCGTAGTCGCGGAGGGCGTCGGCGGCCGTGAAGTACCCGCGCGCCACGTCGCGCGCGACCAGCGCGGCACTCCGCTGCCAGGGATCGCCGTAGCCCCCGCCCCCCGGCGTGCCCACCGAGATGGCGTCGCCGGCCACCACGCGGATGTCCTCGTCCTTCGAGAGATGCGGGGAGACGTACTCGCCGCCCTGGCGGGTCACGACCACCTGGTTGGGCGCGCCGTCGCGCCCGCCGAAGAGGCCGGGCGGCCCGAACCGGCCGTGGTCCATCAGGAACGAGAGCAGGGCCTCGCCGCGACGGATCCGGATCTTGTAATCCACCCCGAAGCCCCCGCGCGTCTTCCCCGCCCCGCCCGAGCCCTCGCGCAGCGCATAGCGCTCGAACAGGATCGGGTAGTGCTGCTCGAGCACCTCGGTGGGCTGCGTCTTGGAGATGCCGATGGTCGAGCAGCCGTTGGTGAGCCCGTCGCCGTCGGCGCTGCCCCCGTAGCCGCCGCCGCTGAAGACGTACATGATGTAGTGCCGCTCCTTCAGAGGGTCGTATCCCCCCAGCGTGAGGTTGCCGCTCGTGCCGGCGGGGGCGGCGAAGAGGTCGTCGGGGATGGCCTGGGCCAGCGTGGTGAACACGGACTCCGCGATGCGCGAGCTCACCTCCGCCGCGCAGCCCGAGACCGGCCGCGGGTAGCGCGCGTAGAGAAAGGTCCCGTGCGGATCGGCGATGTGCAGGGGCTCGAAGCAGCCCGCGTTGATCGGCACGTCCGGGAACACGTGCTTGACCGCCAGGTACACCGCGGCCTTGGTGGTGGCGATCACGCTGTTCAGCGGTCCGCGGCACGGCCCGCTCGACTCCGAGAAGTCGAAGTGGAGATCCGTGCCGTCCTTCCGCAGCCGCAGCCGGATGGCCAGCGGGTCGGGGTCCACGCCGTCCGAGTCCACGAAGGCCTCGCCCGAGTAGGCGCCGTCCGGGATCTTGGCGATGTGCGCCCGCATCATCAGGTCCGAGCGCCGGCGCAGCTCGGCGATGCACGCGGTCACCGTCGGCTCGCCGTAGCGATCGAGCAGCGCGGTGAGGCGCTTCTCGCCCACCGTGAGCGCGGCCACCTGGGCCTTGATATCGCCGATCCGCTCCTCGGGGACCCGGATATTGGCGAGGATGATGCTGAGGATGTCGGGCTGCATCACCCCTTCGCGGAAGAGCTTCACCGGCGGCAGCCGCAGGCCCTCCTGCTGGACCTCGGTCGCCCGCGTGGAGAAGCCGCCGGGCACCGAGCCGCCGGTGTCGGGCCAGTGGCCCGTGTTCGACAGGTAGGCCCAGAGCTCCCCGCGGTAGAAGTACGGCTTCACCATCTTCACGTCCATCAGATGGGTGCCGCCGCAGTAGGGATCGTTGACGATGAAGATGTCGCCGGGGCGGAGCGGCTCCGACGCCGCGCTCACGTGGTCGATCACCGCGCGCGTGGTGAACTGCATGACCCCCACGAAGATGGGCAGCCCGAGCTCGCCCTGCGCGATGACCTCGCCGTTGTGGCGGGCGTAGATGCCGTCGGAGCGATCGAACCCCTCCGAGATGACCGGTGAGAACGCGGCCCGTTCGAAGGTGAGGTCCATCTCGCTCGCCACCTGCTGCAGCCCGTTCTGCACCACGACCAGCGTGACCGGATCGATCGCGTCCATCACGAGCCTCTCTCCCTCTCCCCTCCCAGCCCTCGCACGGTGATCTCGAGGTTGCCGAGCGCATCCACGCGCACCCGGTCCCCCGGCTCGACCACGGTGGTGGAGTCGAGCTGCTCGACGATGGCCGGCCCGGTGAGCTCGGCCCCGACGCCGAGCTGCTCCCGCCGGTACACCGGGGTGTCGCGCCACTGCCCGTCGAACCAGGCGCGCCGCCGGTCGGCCGGCACCGCGCCGCCCGCCGGCGCGGGCTCGAGCGCGATGAGGCCCTGGAGCGACACCGGGCGGCGCCGGCCGATCACCGCGGTGCGCAGGCTCACGACCTGCGCGCGCATCTCGCGCAGCTCCACCTCGAAGCGGTCCCAGTACGCCTGCTCGAAGGCGCGCATCAGATCCTCGCGCGCGAAATCCGTCCGCGCGACGGGCACGGTCAGCACGTGGGTCTGCCCGACGAACTGCATGTCCGCCTCGTGCTGGACGCTCACGGTCTCCACCTCCACCCCTTCGGAGGCCAGCATCCGGCGCCCCTCGTCCACCTGGGCGGCCAGGATGCGATGCGCCTCGGCCAGGTCCAGGCGCAGCACGCCCTGGTTGATCGTCTTCACGAAGTCGTGGCGCACGTCGGCCACCAGGCAGCCGAGGGCCGAGGTGATCCCGGGCCGGGCCGGCACCAGCACTCGCGGGATCGCCAGCTCGCGAGCCAGGGCCACCGCGTGCAGCGGGCCCGCGCCGCCGAACGCGAAGAGCACGAAGTCGCGCGGGTCGTGACCCCGCTGGAGCGAGACCAGGCGGATGGCTCCCGCCATCTTGTCATTGGCCACCCGCACGATCGCGCTGGCCACCTCGTCCGGGCCGAGACCGAGATGGGCTCCGATCTTCTTGTCGAAGATCTCGCGAATGCGATCGAGCTGGGCGGTCCGATCCACCCCGAGCAGGCCGGCCGGATTGAGCCGCCCGAGCAGCAGGTTGGCGTCGGTGATGGTGGGCTCCTCACCGCCGCGCCCGTAGCAGATCGACCCGGGATCGGCGCCCGCGCTCTCGGGCCCGACCTGCAGGATGCCGGCCGAGTTCACCCGGGCGATGGAGCCGCCGCCCGCGCCGATGGTGTGGATGTCGATCATCGGCACGCGGACGGGCAGGCCGTAGCCCAGCTCCTTGTCCGCGGTGAGCGCGGGCCGGCCGTCGCGGATGACGCCCACGTCGAAGCTGGTGCCGCCCATGTCGCAGCTGATGATGTTGCGATGCCCGGCGGCCAGCGCGGTGTAGGCGGCGGCCTTCACGCCGGCCGCGGGCCCCGACATGAGCGTGCTCACCGCGTGGCGCGCGGCCAGGTCCACCGACATGGTGCCGCCGTTGCCCTGCATGATGAGCAGCTCCCGCCGGTAGCCCTGGCGGGCCAGGTCGCCGGCCAGGGTGCGCAGGTAGCGGTCGATGACCGGCTGCACGAAGCCGTTGATGGCCGCGGTCGTGCCGCGCTCGAACTCGCGGTACTCGGGCAGGAGCTCGGAGCCCACCGTGATGTAAGCGTTGGGCCACCGCGCGGCCGCGATCTCGCGCGCCTGGCGCTCGTGGGCATCGTTCAGGTACGAGTGCATGAAATGGATCACCAGGGCCTCGACGCCCTGCGACCGCAGGCGCCCGACCGCCTCGAGCACCTGGTCCGGGGCCAGCGGCGTGACCACGAGGCCCTCGGCGTCGACCCGCTCGTCCACCTCGAGGCGGAGATCGCGCGGGATGAGCGCCTCGAACGTGCCCTTGAGCCCGTACGGCGTGGGCCGCGTCCGCCGGCCCAGCTCGAGCACGTCGCGGAAGCCGCGCGTGGTGATGAGCCCGGTGCGGGCACCCTTGCGCTCGAGGAGCGCGTTGGTCGCGGTGGTCGTCCCGTGGACGATCACCGCCACCTCGGCCGCGCTCGCCGCGGCGCCGGCCAGGGCCCCCTGCACGCCGCCGGCCTGGTTGGCCACGGTGGTCGGGACCTTGGCGACCCGGACCTCGCCGGTGGCCTCGTCGACGAGCACCAGGTCGGTGAAGGTGCCGCCGACATCGACCCCGACGAGCTTGGTCGGGGCGTCAGGAGACATGATCAGGGCTGATGGCGGTCGTCCTCATCATCGGGATCACCCGCGCCGGGATCCCGTCCGTGACCGACCACCGCGAGAAGGAAGCCCAGGGTCATCACGGCGGCCGCGATCAGGAAGACGACCAGGCCCAGCTGGCAGTCGGGATCGCTCCAGGCCTTGCTCGCCAGCCAGCCGAGGACCACACCCACGCCGAGGAGCCCGGTGTCCCTCACAGCGCTCCGTCACAGGACCACGACCGCCGCCACGCCCGCGAACGCGTAGATGACGGACGTGACCGCCGGGGACATTCTCATGCGCCGAGCCTATGCTCAAGGGGCCGGGAGGTCAACCGCGCTCCCGCTCACCGCCGCGCGCTGAGCCCCTCCAAATCCACCTCCGGCATGCGCCCGCTCATGAGGTCGGCGACGATGCGCGCGGTGCCGCAAGCCATCGTCCAGCCCATGTGGCCGTGGCCGCAATTGAAGAACAGGTTGCGGTGACGCCCAAGGCCCAGGATGGGCGGACCGTCGGGCGTCATCGGCCGCAGGCACGCGCGGTACTCCCCGCGGCCGTAATCCGCCGCATCGGGAAAGATGTCGCGGGTGAAGCGCAGGATGTTGCCGAAGTCGCGTGGGGTCCAGCCCCAGTCGTAGCCCGCGAACTCGGCGGTGGAGGTAAGCCGCAGCCGATCGCCGAGCCGCGACCAGCCGACCAGCCACTGCTCGTCCACGCCGGGAATGGCGGGGGCCAGGCCACCCGCCTTGAGCGGAAACGTCGAGGAGTAGCCCTTGGCGGGATAGATCGGCAGGCTCACCCCCGCGGTGCGCGCCACCAGCGGGCTCCCGACGCCGAGCGCCAGCACGTAGCGGTCGGCGGTCAGGACGCCGTCGCCGGTGACGACGCCGTCGATCCGGTCGGCGCTGGCCCGGAGCGCGGTGACGCGCGAGCCGAGCTTGACGGTGACGCCGAGCCGGGCGCGGCAGAGCGCGCCCAGGCCCTCGGTGAACAGGTGCGAATCACCGCTCGAGTCGCCGAGATCCCGGATCGCCCCGGCGATCTTCCCCTGGACCGGCGCGAAGGCCGGATCGAGGCTGGCCACCCGGCTCGCATCGAGGATCTCCTGCTTCTGGCCGTGCTCGGCGAGCAGCTTCATCTTCTTGATCCCGGCCTCGAGCTCGGCCGGGTCGCGATAGAGGTAGAGCGCGCCCCTCGCCACCGCCTGGTACTCGAGCCGCTCCGCCTGCACCAGCTCGTTCATCACGCGCTGGCTGTACTGGCAGAGGCGCAGCTTGACGAGCGTGTTGCGCCGGGCCCGCGCGGGCACGCACTCGCGGAGGAACCGTAGCCCCCACGCATAGAGATGCGGGTCCGTCGTGAGCCGCAGCCGGATCGCGGTCTCGTCGCCGCGCAGCGAGCGCAGCAGCATCGCGGGCGCGCGCGGCGAGGCCCACGCGAAGGAATGCCCGGGCGCGATGATCCCGGCGTTGCCGGCACTCGCCTCGAGACCGAGCCCGTCGTTCGCCTCGACGACGGTCACCTCGTCGCCGGCCCGGGCCAGGAAATAGGCGGTGGTCACGCCCACCACGCCGCCGCCGAGCACGAGGGTCTTCACGCGGCGCTAGCCCAGGGCCTTGGCGTGCTCCGGGAAGAGCTCGACGCGGCCGCTCGCGTTGTCGGTCAGCGCGAAGACCTCATAGAGCTCGATCTGCGGGCGCATGCCGTAGCGCTCGACGATGCCGTCGAGCCACGCCCCGCCGTAGAAGACCTGGGCATCCTCGCGGGTCTCCCACTGATAGACGCCGCCCGCCCAGCCGCTCTCGCTCCAGATGAAGTGCTTGCTGATCAGCCCCTTCACCTGCTGGAACCCGGGCGCGATCTTGTGAAAGTGCTCGCGACAGGCGGCGTGGTCGATATGAGGCGGGAGCTGATACCGGACGGTGGCGGTGATCATCGGGCCCTCCGGCCGAGCACCTCGGCCGCGGCCTTCTCCACGACGGTGCCCTTGAAGAAGTCCGGGTTCACCTCGCCCCAGAAGCGCACCGCGTTCTCGAACATGAAGTCGCGGAAGTCGTCGTCGGTGATGAGCCCGTGCTCGACCATCTCGTAGGCCTCCGGCACCACCCCGGCCATGTCGGGGACGTCGAAGTGGCCGATGTCGGAGCTGAAGAGCGTGTTGAGGCGCGCGCCCATCGGGCTCATCTTGCGGTTGAACGCCCACGCGTTCGTCGGATCGTCGGCCTCGCAGCCGAAGTAGAAGCGCGGCACGAACCGGCCGAGGAGGTCCTGCTTGCTCCCGATCCCGCAGCGCGAGTAGTCGTCCAGGTCCGCGACGCCGCCGGTGCCGTCGCCGTTGTCGTCGAGCCCCTCCCCGCGGCGGACCAGGTCCACCACCGCCTCGCGCCCGTACTTCGTGGCCAGGTCCAGCAGCCGGGCCCGATCGAGGTTGCCCGGCTTCGTGTTCTCGAGCCCCTCCGGGTTGCGCTTCTCCCAGTGACCGATGAGATCGGCCAGGAGGATCGAGGCCCAGCCCACCCCGCCCTCGAGGAAGGCGAAGTTCAGGTCCGGGAAGCGCCGCGTGACCCCGCCGAAGAAGAGCGCCTTGCAGAGGGCGTGGCCGGCGGAGGCGAAGTGGCCGATGTGGTTGTAGCAGAAGTTCGACGGCGAGTTCCGCAGGAGGATCGAGCGGGCCCCGTTGTGGAAGCTCGGCGCGATGCGCAGCTCGCGGCACTTCTGCCACACCGGGTCGTAGTCGTGGGGGCTATCGATGCCGAGCACGTCGTACCACTCGATGAGCTTCGACGCATCGGGGTGCTCCTCGGCCAGCGCGGGCACGGGCCGGCGGACGAGGCCGCCCATCATGACGACCCGGAGGCCGAGCTGCTTCGACGCGAACTCGAGCTCCTCGATCGCCTCCTCCGGCGTGTGCACGGGAATGATCGCGGCCGGGATGATCCGGTCGCCGTACGGCCGGAACTGCTCGGCGGTGAACACGTTGTAGGCGCGGCAGAGCGCGCGGCGAAGCCGGGCGTCGGGCACGCGGTGGTAGCCGAGGCCGTTGGTGGGATAGATGACGGTGAAGTCGAGGCCCAGATCGTCGAGCCGCTCGTACATGAGGCGCGGCAGCATGGCCGTCGCCCGGTCGAGCGTGTTCCTGGTCGGCAGGAACCAGAACGCCTCCTGGCCGATCCGGCGCCGGCTCCGCTCCGCCACGGACATCCCGAGCGAGGTGGGGATGCGCCGGCTGGCGAAGTCCAGCGCCTCGAC